>CAJAHC010000602.1 GCA_903939355.1 uncultured Methylococcaceae bacterium
CATCACTAACCTCTACAGACAAAAAAATAGCGCCCGATGAAATGCCTCTTATCGAACTAACCGCGCAAACAGAAGAAAGTTATGTCGATTTGGTTGCAAGACCATTATTTATAAAGGGCAGAAAACCGGTTGAAGAACCCAGTCCAGAAGAAGCAAAAAATGCTCTCGTGCCGGTTGTTTTTGATTGGGAATTAAATGGTGTCTATACAACGGCTAAAGGCTTATCAGCATTATTCAGTCGATCTAAATCAAAAGTAGCAAAAGATAATTATCGAAAGATTGGTATAGGTGCAGATCTTGATGGCTGGAAAATAGTTGAGATTTATCAAGACAAAGCGCTATTAAAGCAAGGCCCCCAAGAAAAAGAGTTACTACTTAGAAAAATAAAACCGAAAGACCCTAACAAGAAAACTACTAATTTGAATACACCCAACACTCCGCCTCCACAACCCCAAGAAAGCGAAATGCCTGCAGAAAGCGAGCCTGAGAATACCGATGAATAATTTTAAAAAATTAATAAAAGCCTTGTGTTTACTGGTTATAGGCTTAACGCTGGGTAGTTGCGAGCTAATGGGGAATAACATCAACTCCAGAGTAGCCTTAGCCCCAGTAAAGAAAGCCGAGGAAGTGATTACGCCAGTACAAGAGCAACCCGAGAAAACTAAACAAACCAGTGAGTTATATCCTGGAACTAACCGTTATGTGGCCAATAGCAGCTCCAAAACAAAAAAACCGAATCCTTCCGGCAAAGGGTCCTACAGCCTGAATTTTGATGAAGCGGATCTTGGCGAAGTAGCAAAAGTAGTGTTAAGTGACATTCTCGGTGAAAGCTATGTCTTAAGTCCTAAAGTGACTGGCAAAGTAACCCTGCAAACTACAGACCCCCTAACCAAAGAAGAATTATTGCCTACTCTGGAAATGGTGTTGCGCATGAATAATGCAGCATTGGTTAAGGATGGCCGAATTTATCATATCGAACCCACCGCTGATGCTTTATTTACCTCTGATCTAACAGCCAGACCGGCTGGTTATCAAACACGGGTTATACCAGTTAAAAATGTCGCTGTTAAAGATATTGCTGATATTATTAAACCCTTGGTACATGACAAAACCATTCTAAATGTCGATGACAAGCGCAATATTTTGGTAGCTGCAGGAAGTGCCGACGAAATAGCCAGAGTAATGGATATGATCTACACCTTTGATATTGACCTATTAAAAGGTCGCTCGTTTGGTTTGTTTCCGCTGGCTCATGTCGATCCAGAAACCATAATAGAAGAACTAGAAGGTATTTTTTATCAAAAAGGTAAAGGTGACGACTCAGAGTTTTTTAAATTCATGCCCATAGCCCGTTTAAATTCAGTATTGGCAGTGACCCGTCAAGCGCACTATCTCACAGACATTGAAGATTGGATTTACCGACTGGATAAGGCGAATACCGCTTCGGGTGGTGGTGTTAATGTTTATAAAGTGCAACATGTGGACGCCAAACAGCTAGCAGATACACTGAATGATATTTTTACAGATGGCAAAAATAGCAATAAATCTGCCACAGTTGCCCCTGGTGAAACGGCTTCAAGTTTATCGAACGATGACTCCCTTTCGACTCGAAGGAAGGACTCTCCTGGCTTAGATAATCAGCAAAGCCCAAATAGTTCGGACGACACCATGACTGGGACTGGTTTTTTAAGTGTTTTTGCTGCTAATGAAATTGAAGAAAAAGCAACCTCAGGTGATTCAGCGACCGGTTCTATTAAAGTATCTAACGTTGGCAAGGTAAAAATCATAGCCGATGAACCCAACAATTCCATTATTATTGTTGCTTCAGCACAAGACTATGAAGTCATATTGCCAGTGATTGAACAATTGGATGTCATGCCTCTGCAAGTCTTGATTGATGCGACAGTCGTTCAAGTAAACCTCACGGATAACTTGAAATATGGTATTTCATGGTATTTAAATAATGGAAATAATACAACATTGTTAGGTACAGCTATACCTATAGCTGGGGCTGTTGCGACTGGCGGATTAAGCACTTTTTATAATGCAGGATCTGTCAAAGCACTTTTACAAGCTGAGGCAAGCTTAGATAATATCAATATTATTTCTTCTCCTTCATTAATGGTTTTAAACAATCAGAAAGCAAAAATAAATGTCGGCGATCAGGTACCGGTAGCAACAGGTAGCACAGAAATTCCTCTTGGCGGAGGTGTTGGAGGCAACAGTGGAGCCATATCTAATAGCATCCAATACAAAGATACCGGTGTGACTTTAGAAGTGATCCCCAGAGTTAATGCCAATGGCTTAGTGATTATGAAACTTAAACAAGTGGTTAGTAGCGTAGTCCCTGTTTCAAAAACAGGCGATGCTAGTACCCAACAACAATCACCGACTATCAATAAAAAAGAAATTAGCAGTTCCGTGGCTGTAGCCGATGGTGAAACAATAGTTTTAGGTGGCTTGATATCCGATACAATTACGGACAATAAAAAAGGTGTACCTTTTTTCTATCAACTACCGATCATAGGATCTTTATTTGGAGCGACGTCAAAAAACGACGCCAAATCAGAATTGGTTATCTTAATTACCCCCCGCGTGGTTAAAAGCAAACAGGATTCAAGAGTTATCTCTAATGAGTTTAAGCGTAAATTAACCAGCATTTATAAAGAAGAAGTAGCCGTTGGCATTAACAATTTAGGAGTAGAAGAGCAATCCATACAACAGTTAAACCCTTAACTTCGTTGTAGGTTACAATAACTTGAACATACTATAGCGTTAACTGAAACAGTAACTACTTTGTATAAACAACACTTCCATTTTAGCGAATTGCCGTTCTCCATTTCGCCTGATCCGCACTTCATCTATATGAGTGCCCGTCATCAGGAAGGTTTAGCGCACCTTCTTTATGGAATGGATTTCGGTGGCGGCTTTGTGGCTTTGACCGGTGAAGTCGGTACCGGAAAAACAACGCTGTGCCACTGTCTATTAAAACAACTCCCTAAAAATATAGACGTTGCGCTAATTTTAAATTCAAAACTGAACGTTCTTGAACTGTTAGCAACTATCTGTGATGAACTGGGCATTGTCTACAATCAAAAGCATTTATCCCTAAAATCTCTGATTGATCTCTTAAACCAATACTTACTAACTGCCCATGCCAATGGCAGACGAACGGTTTTATTGATTGATGAGGCGCAAAACTTAAGCCTAGAAGTATTAGAACAGATTCGCTTGTTAACGAATCTTGAAACCAGCAAAACAAAACTACTACGTATTGTTTTAGTCGGTCAACCCGAACTGAAAGACCTATTAAAAAGACAAGATCTGCGACAATTAAATCAACGTATTACTGCTCGCTATCACCTACAATCCTTAGATTTGCAAGAAACTCGCTCTTATATCCACCATCGTTTATTAGTCAGTAACGGCCATCAAGATATTTTTAAAGAAACCGCCATCCGAAAAATTTATCAGTTGTCTTCCGGCATACCTCGCTTGATTAATATCCTTTGTGATCGAGCCTTGTTGGGTGCTTATTCAACCAATACCACTGTTATCACGCCCGCTATTGTTAAGAACGCCGCCAAAGAAGTGCTAGTGGATGATGATAAAAAACAGTCTCGCTTTGGCGCTTTTTTAAGCCTGCTTCTTTTAGCGGGCATGGTTGCCAGCATTTATTTTCTCAACTACAACGATAAACAAACCAAGCAAACCTTGCTAACTTCGACAGTTAAACCCGTTGAGCAATTTGCAATACCCAAGCTAGAGAAAAACACACCCCCTATTGAAAAAATTAACCCTATTCCTATAGCAACGTCGCCCTCGTTTGCTGAGTGGATTAATAACCCTTCTTATTCTCTCGATGCAGCGTTAATCAATGTGCTCAAAGGCTGGAGTAAAACTATTCCTGACAATGCCAATATTGACTGTCATACACTAGAAACAAAAGGGTTACGTTGTGTTTTGGGTCAAGCCAATTGGAAAGATATACTGGCTCTGAAGCAACCTGTTATTTTAGAATTCACTTTAACCGATAACAAAAAGCACCATGCCTTAATCACTGGCTTTGGACAAAATCAAACGGTGATTCATTTTACCAATAAAATCAGCTATCCAGTCGCTGATGTATTGAAATATTGGGATGGTTATTATTTAAGCCTGACAGCACTGCCGGTTCCAAGTGTCAGCGAGATGGTGTCTCACCAGGCATCCGACGATGTCCTTTGGTTACGCTATGTGTTAAATACCTTTGATGGAAAAAGCGTAACCGTTGATAAACCCCGCGTCTATGATCATGAGTTATCCGTACGCATAAAAAACTTTCAACACCAACAGCACCTAACAGAGGATGGAAAAGTGGGCGCCAAGACCCTAGAACAACTTAAATCTTTGGCGCGCACATTTGATTTTTCTCAATTGAAAATAACAAATTAAGTATGTCTTTTATTTTAAATGCGCTACGAAAATCCGAACAAGAAAGACAGATGCTGCATGCGGAAACTGTCACTGACAGGATTGTTATCAATCAACTACAACCCAATAAGAGCAAGTCAGTAAAATTTTATGCGGCACTTATCATCGGTAATGTATTGCTTATTTTCGGTATTTTTATAGGGTTACGTTATGACCCGCTCACTTTTTTGAATAAAGTACCACAGGCAACCTCGTCAATTTCATTGCCACCAAAAGTGTTACTTACGCCCACCATTACAAGCGAAAAACCAATACAAGCAGAAACACCCGAAAAAGCATCTATTGCAGAATGGGTTAATAATCAAAAGCCTGTGATTAAGGACTTGACAACTAAGCCCGCCATAAAAAAAGAAACGACATTAGAACCCGTTAAGTCAGTTGATCACCTTAAAAAAACAACAATACCCGCCGAAAATCATCCAGCTAAAATTAATGAGAAGAGCCAAGATACCAACTCAGATACTCATATACCAAAAAGCACAAAAATCCCTTTTTTAAGTGATTTGCCTGGCGAAATTCGTCGGACAATACCAGACATTAACATCAATGTTTTTGTCTATTCAGAGCATGGCGAAGAGAGCTTCGTTATGATTGACATGGTTAAGTACAAAGCGGGGCAACAATTAAAAAATGGAATGCTACTAAAGGCTATTTTGAATGACAGCTTGCTGATGTCTTATCAAAACCAAGAGTTTCAAATTGAGCGCCCCTGATCGTAAAAAATAATGATAAGAACAATTTATTGCTTATTTTTTAAACAAGGTAATCAGTTTTGATTGATCATCAATATTAACTTGATAACGGCCTAAAACGCTCATGCCCAGCAATCTATTTTTTCCTAACAGTTGATCTGCAATAAAAGCAACTTCTACATTCTCAATGGTTTCACCGGCGATTTTTAATTCTTCTAACGTACCCACTTTTGCATCGGTAGTGCCATTTGCTGTTTGCATTTTTTGATGACTGAAAGTATTGTTTGCAAGACCTAATTGCGAAATCATTGATTCAGGTAAAACCACCAAATCTGCACCAGTATCGATAATCATTTCCAGTGTTTGCCAGTTACCACCCTTACCTGACAGGGCAACTGAGACCATAAAATGATTACCTTCCTGAGTGGTGGGCAAAATAATACGCTCAGTTTCCGTTTTTTGTTTTTTATTAACAATAACAACGTGGTCAATCTGACCTTTTGCATTTCGACTAATAATATGATTATAAGATGCCAAAAGCTGTTCTAGCTGCTGCTCTAGATTCCCACGACTGGTTATTCTCTCTTCATTTTGAATTCTCTCCATGCCGGTAATCTTAATAGCCATCTGACTTTGTAATAACAAGAGTTGATTAAATAAATCATCTTTATTATCAGCCTGCTGTGCTTGTGCACTAAGCGTCATAAAAATTAAGTAGATGCTGATTTTTAGACACCCTTTTTTACTGGTAAACATGACTTCCTTGATTAATGTTAGTGGCATGTGATCTGGTTAGAATCATCAAGAGTAATTTACCGGAGATGAGCCGAGATTTAAGTAGGCTATGTTAAAGCTTTAACTATTGCGAGCAGAGTAGCACGAATAATTACTTCTGCTTTGGATAAGCCCACCTAAATTGGTACAATGTAACATATTTATAATTAGCAATCGCTTTCATATTTTCGTCAAAACCCTTGAATTACAATAACTCAACTTTTGCCTCAGCAACTCAACAAAAAAAATCGAAAGATATTGCCACTTTTTTGTTGGCCACGGCTGTTGTAATTTTAATACACGGTGCTTTGGTTTGGTTTGTCTCCAGAGCACCTGAAGTGGCACCTATTGATAACATTGTTATTATGGAGGTCGCAATGATACATGAATCGAATTCTACTCGAAAGGCATCTCTAGCGCCTGCAGCAGTAAAAAAAGAACCCGTAAAACCTAAGCCAGCAGTTAAGCCAAAATCCATAAAAAAACCGCTCGATTCTCAAAAACTGGCTCCCAAACCACCTGAGATAAAAAAAGCTGTATCAGTACCGCAAGTTACACCGACAACACCGCCAACTGCTTCTGCTCCAAGTACAACTCCCACAACTGCGGCATCATCAACTTCAGCGTCTGCTAATACGGCCGTCAAAACTTCCAAAGACGCCCCCCCCGGTAGCGCAAGTAATCAAACAGTTGTTTCCAGCGTTATACCGTTATTTCGCATGCCCCCAAAATATCCAACTTACGCTGCCAGTCGTCATATTGAAGGCTGGGTCAAAATAGAATTTACCGTACAAACTGATGGTTCAGTGGAAAATGCAGTCGTGGTAAGTTCAGAACCCGAAGATATTTTTAATGATGCTGCTCTGGCTGCCATTAATCAATGGAAATTTAAAGAAAAGATTGTCAATGGTGTCTCAGTGACTCAACGTGCCGTCCAAAAATTACAATTTAGACTCGAATAATAACTCAACCCTTTCTTCCAAGGAAAATAACACCATGATCAACAACGTTTCACCTCAACTTATTATTGATGGCACGCTATATACCTTACTGCTTTTTTCAATCATAACCTGGACCCTTATTTTCTATAAGATATGGCAGTTTGTCACTAACAGTCGTAGCAATGAACGCTTTGAAAGTGCATTTTGGAGCTTGTCTGACTTAAGAAAAATTAAAGACTTATCGCCTGAACTGGCAAAAGGCTCACAAGCACGACTGGCTTATGAAGGCATAACATGGCTTGATGAACATCAACAGTATGCAGGAAAAATGCTCAAACATTGCGGTAATTCAGCAGAATTACTGGAACAATCATTACGCGTACAAGTACAACAGGAGCAACAGTCCATGGAAGGCGGCTTAACACTGTTGGCCAGTATTGGCAGTACCGCACCCTTTGTAGGCTTGTTTGGTACCGTACTGGGTATTATGCATGCCATGCATGAAATTACGGCCAGTGGTTCAACGAGCTTGGATGTTGTTGCCGGCCCAATCGGTGACGCTTTGGTGGCAACTGCCATTGGTATTGCAGTCGCAGTACCTGCGGTACTGGCCTATAATTTCTTTTTACGTCGAGTAAAAATTCAACGTGCGAGCTTGGAAAATTTTATAGCCAGCTTTCTATCGGTTGCCTTACACCCGTCTGTTGCTTTGGATACTAAAAAAGGACAGGTATAACCAATGGCTTTTAAACCCCAATCTGAAGATGAAGGTGCAATGAGCGAAATAAACGTAACGCCGCTAGTGGACGTTATGTTAGTGCTGGTTATTATTTTATTGGTAACAGCCCCGCTATTGACCCAATCAGTCCATGTGACTTTACCAAAAACTGTCCAAACTACTGCTGATGTTAATGAACAACCTTTGCAACTAGGTATCGACATCCAAGGCGTTATGACTATTAATAAAATTCCAATCGCTGATTTGGGTGCACTTGAAATTGCCTTAAAAGCGGAATTGGTCAAAAATCCGGAAATCGGCGTGCATCTTTACGCTGATAAAGAGGTGGTTTATTCCAAACTAGCCGAAGTAATGGCAGCAGTACAGCACGCAGGTATTTCTAAACTGGCATTTGTAACGTTAGAACAGTAAAATTTTAAATCTTAGAACAACCCGCTATAAAATACATAGTGGGTTGTTAACCGTTGAGGGAGTTGAACTCTATCTTACAAATCAGGATCTGCGTGAGGCGCTTGTTCATTTAATAATTGATAAATTGCTTTACAGCCTTCACAACAAAAAACCTTCTCACCAACAGTCGTCTTTAATGTAAACCCGAGGATTTTTATAGGTAATCCACAAAGATCACACACTTTTTTTACATCAGACATTAGATTTTTTAATACCATAAATAGTAAGTGGGCATAGAATACTAGAAAAATATAATTTCATCTATATCCTCCTTATTTTTCTCGTACAAAGTTAATATAGTCAATCTATTCCTTAATGCCGAGAAATCTAAAGCCTTTACCAGTTGCTGATTACCTATTATGATCCCTTTTAGTGCTTTAAGCCCACCATCAACAACCACCTCCATTTCTTCATGTGAGCAAAACGTTCAACAGCTTAATAGTCATTGCTATAAGGTAGTACTTAATAAAGCGGGATTATTGCGCGAATTGGAGCAAAAAGACGCAATTAATCTATATCCAATGATTGTTGAAGATCGCCCTCACCTCTTTGCTGAATCCATTGTATTTGTCACCGAAAATGGCATAAAAAAACAACTCGACATCATTGCAGCAATAGAACGCACCATCGCATTACCGGCTTATCAAGAAAGTGTTCTGGCCTATGGGCCTGACTCTGCAAAATTTAAGCCTCAAGCAAGCGGCGTATTTTTTGGCTACGATTTTCATCTAAGTGATGAGGGTCCTAAATTAATAGAAATTAACTCTAATGCTGGCGGCGCTTTGATTAACAGCCTTATTTTTCGCCACCAGACAGTCTGCTACGATTCTGCAAAACCTGAATTATCAGCACCTGCAGTCCACTTAGAGCCATTATTTTTTGAGATGTTTCTTGATGAGTGGCGAGCAGAAAGAGGTCAACAACGGTTATGTGCAATTGCCATTGTTGATGACAATCCAACCTCGCAATACATGTTGCCAGAATTTATTTTATTCAAAAAACTATTTGAAGAGCATGACATTCATACTGTTATTTGTGACCCGTCAGAACTTGTTTTTCATGATCAAGCACTTTGGCATGGTACTCAGCGTATTGATCTTGTCTACAATAGACTGACAGATTTTGGCTTACAAGCCACTGAAAATAAACCTTTACTCGAAGCTTATCTGACAAAATCTGTAGTGCTTACTCCACATCCAAGAGCTCACGCACTTTATGCTGACAAACGAAACTTGGCATTATTAACTGATGAAACTTTTTTACTTAACATAGGCGTTGATGAAAATACCAAAGCTTTACTTCTTAATGGTATCGCTCATACAACTTCTATCAATCCAAATGATGAGAAAATGCTGTGGAACTCTCGCAAGCACTTGTTTTTTAAGCCTGCCAAAGGCTACGGTAGCAAGGCAGCTTATCGTGGCGATAAATTAACTCGACGTGTATTTTCTGAAATATTGCAACATGACTATGTTGCCCAAACGCTGATTCAACCGAGTGAGCATCAAGTAAAGGTAGATAATAAAATCATGGCGTTAAAGCTTGATTTGCGCCATTATGTTTATAAAGCTCACACACAATTAATCAGTGCACGTTTATATCAAGGGCAAACCACTAATTTTCGAACACCTGGCGGCGGCTTTGCTCAAGTTATGGTAATGGCTTGCCACAATGATGAAACCACACTCGTTTGATAAGTTCATTAAATAACATAGAATTAATATGACTACAGCAAAAGATCTACAACCATTATATGCCGAGATGCGCCAATGGCGGCAGCATCTGCATCAATTTCCTGAAACGGCTTTCGAAGAAACACAAACAGCAGAATTTATCGCTGAAAAACTAACTAATTTCGGATTGGATGTTCATCAAGGGCTAGGCAAGACTGGCGTCGTTGCTACACTTTCAGCCGGAAACAGTAACAAGAAAATCGCCTTACGCGCCGACATGGACGCTCTGTTTATACAAGAACAAAATACATTTTCTTATGCCTCTCGTCACGATGGCAAAATGCATGCCTGCGGGCACGATGGGCACTCTGCGATGTTGCTGGGTGCTGCCAGCTATTTATCTGAAAATCGCCATTTTAACGGAACTGTTTATTTTATTTTTCAACCTGCTGAAGAAGGACGCGCTGGCGCCAAGCAAATGATAGACGACGGTCTATTTGATAAGTTTCCAGCTGATTGTGTTTTTGGTATGCACAATTTTCCGGATATTCCAGTAGGTCATTTTGCTGTTAAATCAGGTGCCATGATGGCCTCATCTGATTCTTTTGAAATCACTATAACTGGAAAAGCAACTCATGCTGCAATTCCCCATTTAGGGTGTGACCCCATCCTTGTAGCAGCACAGCTAATTAATGCCCTACAAACCATTGTCAGTAGAAACATTGATCCGGCTGATTGTGCTGTTCTTAGTATCACTCAAATTCATGCAGGAAACACCTGGAATGCAATACCTGAATCAGTGGTGTTAAGGGGCACGTTCAGGTCTTTTAATAAAAACGTCAAAACACTCATTGTTCATAGAATGACACAATTAGTTAATTCTATTTGCACAGCATTTGATGTTGGCGTCAATATTCAGTTTAATCCAGAAAATGAAGGTTATCCGGTTACCTTTAATACTGAAGCAGAAACAGCTATAGCCTTAAGAGCCGCGCAAGCGGTGGTCGGTGGAAGTTGTGTCAACGAGAAACCCACACCTAGCATGGGCGCAGAAGATTTTTCTTTCATGCTACAAGAAAAGCCAGGCTGTTATATCTGGATAGGTAACGGTTCGTCTGAAAACAGCTGTTTACTGCATAATCCGCATTACGACTTTAACGATGAGATATTGCCGGTTGGCGCAGCTTATTGGGTGAAACTGGTTGACATCATGTTAAATCAAACAAGTCCTTAAGATACCTTTAGGTAGAATATCAGAATCTAAATATTCCCTATTTCTTAGGTTCAAATAGCATATGCGACATTTTTTTAGCCTTGGTTTTTAAATAACCTACATTGTCATCATGCGCTACCGACTCAACCGGAATACGGCCTGTCACTTTAATATCCAACTTCTTTAAAGCCTCTATTTTCTCCGGATTATTAGTCATCAGTTTTATTGACTTTACTTGTAGGCTATCAAGAATTAAAGCGGCGATATTGTACTCCCTCTCATCAGCAAGATGACCCAGATGAATATTGGCATCGACAGTATCCATACCACTGTCTTGTAGATTGTAGGCTTGCAATTTTTTCAACAAGCCTATGCCACGACCTTCTTGGCGAAGATAAATTAATACGCCACAACCCAATTTATTGATCAGATCCATAGCCATCGCTAATTGTTCGCCACAATCACAACGTCTGGAGCCTAAAACATCGCCAGTAAAACATTCGGAGTGAATGCGTACAGGTACATTCTCGTGGCTGGCAACATCGCCTTTCACCAAAGCCATGTGTTCTTTATCGTCAAGCGTATTGCTGTAGAAATGCAGAACAAACTCGCCGTATTCAGTAGGGAGTCGTGTTTGAACCAAATCTTTTAGTTGTGCTTTCACGTCTATAAAAAATCCAAAAAAACTTCATTTCTTGCTCTCAATATCCGCTTGAGAATACATTTCTCTTCCAGTAAATTACTCCAGAAGTTGTCTATTTTACACCACAAAAAAGAATAGTGTTGATGTTGCCTAAGTTCACACTGTAATATCCAACCCTATAACTTATCCATCAATATCTTTATGAAATCTGATAGCGCCGTAATCAAAAAACGATATGATCGTATTGCTTTCTTTTTTGATGGCTTGGAAGCCATCATGGAAGGTTTGTTTTTTAAACCTTGGCGAAAAAGACTATGGGACAAAGTTAATGGTTACCATATTCTTGAAGTTGGTGTTGGCACCGGCAAAAATTTTGATTATTATCCCAGCAATGCACGCATAACAGCGATTGATTTCAGTCAGGAAATGCTGAAACAGTCTACACATAAAAAGTCTAGAAAAAATGTTTCAGTGGAGCTTAACTTAATGGATATAGAGTCTTTAGCGTTCGCCAATAACAGTTTTGATACGGTTATCGGTTCATTTGTTTTTTGCTCAGTACCACTACCCTCAAAAGGACTAAAAGAACTATACCGCGTTTGTAAGCCGGGAGGGCAAGTTTTATTGCTTGAGCATGTATTAAGTTCAAAACCGATCATTGCAAAACTGATGCATTTCATCAATCCTGTTATTGTTTATTTGGTTGGCGCCAACATTAACAGAAATACCGTAAAATATATTAAAGCCTGTAGCTTTGTCTCAGTAAGAGTCGACGAACATAGTGGCGATATTATTAAATTAATAGAAGCTAGAAAATAAAGCCTTACGCGTTAAGTCTTTCAGCTATTAGATTGATTAACTGTTCTGCCAGTTGAGACTTAGTAGTCATCTCAAAATTTTTATCACCACTCTCCCAAAAAACGTGTAGCGCATTTTGTTCGCTGTCAAAACCACCCTGCTCCTGCCCTACCCAGTTTGCTGCAATCATATCGATATTTTTCCGCGCCAACTTATCTTTTGCATAAACCTCAAGATTATGGGTTTCAGCAGCAAAACCAACCGTAAATGGATGCGTATCCAACTTTGCTACGTCAGCTAGGATATCTCTGTTTTTTCTCAAGATAAGAGAGGACTGCTCATCCTGCTTTTTGATTTTTTCCGCCTGCATTATGACAGGGCTGTAATCGGCAACTGCCGCTGCACCGATGTAAACGGCATTTTCTCCGGCCCTGGAGATAACCGCCTCATACATTTGCTTGGCTGTTTCCACTTTAATTAATTGGACGTTCTTTGGCGCTAGCAATGAAACAGGTCCACTAACGAGTGTTACTTTTGCGCCAGCATTTAAAGCCGCCTGCGCTAATGCATAACCCATTTTTCCGGAGCTACGATTGGTGAGATAACGAACAGGATCTAAAGGTTCACGGGTTGGACCGGCACTGATTAATACGTTAAGACCCTGCAAACACTGAGATGGAGATAATGACTGATTATCCAATGCATCCATTAAATGCTTACAAATATCGGCTGGTTCAGAAAGTCGACCAAAACCCGACTCTCCACAAGCTTGATCGCCTTGTTCAGGGCCTATTACCACTACCCCATGACGCTGAAGTTTTTCTATGTTTTCTTGTGTAACTACTTTATGCCACATCGCTTGATTCATTGCTGGTGCCACATAAACAGTGCAAGTTGCTGCAAGATAAAGCGTTGACAGCAAATCATCAGCTA
>CAJAHC010000603.1 GCA_903939355.1 uncultured Methylococcaceae bacterium
AAACAAGTTCGAAATAGGTGATTCCGGACAGTTTTTAATAATCCGCACAGCGACAAAGTCGGTTAAAAAGTATTCGCTCATGATAATTTCTATATTTGCTATAGCTTGTTCAAGAGTAGACGCTTCAAGTAAGGCTAATGTCAGTTTGTGCATTCGAAAAAAAGCGGTATCGTTTTCACGCGCAATATCTATTAGTGTATTAAGCTGCTTTTCTAATTCATGATGTCTGTTTCTGAATAGCTCCAGTTGTTTTGAAACCAGAGATATAGCAGTTCCACTAGGGTGGGGAATGCTCAATGTTTCCAATAAGTGCAGATGTTCGTGGAAAAAATCTGGATGGTTTTGCAGATAATTTTCAATATCTGAAATAGCAAGGTCGGTTTTTTGTTTACTCATAAATTAATGGTTCCATCAAAAACAGAAATGGCTGGTCCAGTCATAAATACAGGTTCACCACGACCAGACCAGTTAATGTTTAATTCCCCTCCAGGTAACTCGACACAGACTTCATTATCCAGTAGATCCTGTTCAATGCCTACAACTACGGCAGCACAAGCACCGCTGCCACATGCTAAGGTTTCAGCTGCACCACGTTCATATACACGAAGTTTAATGTATTGTCTGTTTATAATTTGCATAAAACCGATATTGGCGCGTTCAGGAAAAATAGCATGGTTTTCCAAAATACAGCCCAAATCAGCAACAGCGGCAGAGGCAATAGCATTAACCTGAATAACAGCATGTGGATTACCCATAGAAACAGCGCTAAAGACTGTTTCTGTAGCATTTACATGAACAGTATAAAACTGGGATTCTTGATCTACAAGCAGAGGAATTTCTGTTGGCTTGTGTTTGGGAATACCCATATTGACAGTTATCAGGCCTGATTTATTGAATCGTAACAACAATTGACCAGAGTTTGTATCAACACAGATTTCATTTTTATCCGAGAGTTTTTTTTCTTGGACAAAACGAGCAAAGCAGCGGGCACCATTGCCACACTGACTTACTTCCCCACCATCGGCATTAAAAATACGGTATGTAAAGTCGGCATTTTCACTTAAGGCTTTATCAACGAGTAATAATTGGTCGAAACCAATGCCAAAATGGCGGTCAGATAACGACTTAATTTTTTCAGCAGTTAAGACTACGTGTTGATTGATAGCATCAATGACTACAAAATCGTTACCTAATCCGTGCATTTTAGTAAAGTTAATCATTGTTTATTGTCATTTAACGTATGAATTATTCATGGTGATTTAATCTAACTGATTGTAATTAAGGCAATAAGTGCTCGCTAGACCAGAGGTCAACAAGGCTTTCTCGGTCTCTTATTAAATGAACTTGATTGCCGTCAACCATTAGTTCAGGAACGCGGGGTCTGGAGTTGTAATTTGAACTCATGGAAAAGCCGTATGCTCCGGATGAACGTATAGCTAATAAATCTCCTTGAGCTAGTTTAAGCATACGCTCTTTGCCTAAAAAATCACCTGTTTCACAAACTGGTCCAACTATATCCCATAACTTTTCTGGGGCGTTGCTGTTCTTAACGATGGGGATAATTTCTTGCCAAGCACTATAGAGCGATGGCCGCATTAAATCATTCATGGCAGCATCGACGATAGCAAAGTTCTTGTGAGGAGTCGGTTTAAGATATTCAATTTGAGTTACGAGAATGCCGGCATTACCAACAATGGCACGGCCAGGTTCCAATAAAATTTCAAAATCGGTAGCACCAAGGCGTTCTAAGATTAATTCAATATAGTCAGCAGGCTTGGGGGGCGTTTCAGTGTTATAACGAATACCAAGACCGCCACCTAAATCCAAGTGATGTAAGTTTATATTA
>CAJAHC010000604.1 GCA_903939355.1 uncultured Methylococcaceae bacterium
ACCTTTTTTCGCCTGTGCGCGTCTACTTATTTCCCTCCTTTTGTATTCAAAAAGTTACAGTTAGTTGCCCTTAATCCCTTATGTTTTTCCCTCAATTTTATTCTTATATTTCATTAAAACAATAAGTTGTATGTGTTGGCATGGCTGTTGCTTTAGCCCTTGTAGCTGCCGTAATTACCCAGATTTGTTTAATCACACAAAACCGCATTGGGTAATGCCGACAAGCAAGCGTGGTTAAGCATAGCCAAGAAAAACAATTGTTATGCTGGCTTTAATACAGTCCAACTTCTGAATTAATGGGATTTTAAAATGAAAAAAATGACAAGCGGTGTAGTTGCCCTAATAACAGCTAACGATGATGTCTGCTCAATAGATAACCAAGACATAACAATCAGTCAGTCAAACTTCAGTGTTGGCAAGAATATGTTACGCCGTGCCATTCAAGTGGCGATAGCCGGCTCAATGCTGGCCAGTGGTGTAGCGTCGGCGGTGTTGATAGACCAAGGCCCTGCTGATCCGACTATAACTTTTCCTCAGTGGTATCGCGATGCTGATGGATTAGCAATGGGCTTGTGTCGATCAACAACAGCTTATTGTTTTCCATTAGTGGCTAATCCGGCCGGCTTTGTGGGCAATATTGGCGACGAGGCCTTTTACAATTTGATTGAGTTTAAAAATACAACTACTGGATCAGATTTTCAATACCGTTATTTAGGTGCCTTAGAAGCATCTTATCTCCCAGGCCCAACACCTAGGCGAGGAGAGGAAACGGTGTTTGCTAGAATCCGGATTACCTTTAATTTTAATGATTCTAATAAAGATGGTACTTATACAGTCACACATCCCTTTGGCGTCCACACTTTTCAAAATGTCCTAGCGACTAATAAAACTAATTTAATTGGCAGTCAAGCGGCTAATTTCTTTACCGTCGATGTGCCAGTAATGGGAGTGGGGGGTAACTTAACAGCCTCTCCAGTGGGTCCTTTTATTAAGTGGGATACCGATTTACCTTTGGTTGCAGGTGCAGAGGAATTCGTAGGTGATCCAGCTACGCCACATACTTTTACCGGCAGTCCTTTTGGTACCAACTTTATACGAATACAGGGTCCGGTTGGATCTAACTTAGATGGTTTGGGTAATGATTTTATTGAGGAATCGTTGGGCAATGTCCTCGGGCAGAAATGGACAGCACCGATTGCTCAACCTATAAAAATCGACACGGCTTATAAAGTGCGTAAATCGGGAGTTAATGGTATCGATGTTTGGGCAACCTCAACGCCTAACCAACGTTTAATTGTTACTGGTGCTGGCATGCCGAGCCTGCAATTATTACCCAGTGGTACAGTAGCAGGAAAATATCATGGCCATATCGAGTATCCTTCAACGCAAGAAATCCCTGCGCAGATTACGCTTACCAACTTAGCCAGTAATCCAGTTAATAGCACAACGGCGGCACTTGAAGATGGTGTTCAAATCACGCGTTCTACATTCGAAACAATAAATCGCCAAGTAACAGTCGTTGCCCATTCTTCTGATGAAGTAATTATGCCTAATTTAGTGGTGACAGGTATACCTGACATACCCACTGCTGCCGGTGTTTTACCAGCGTTGACCGGTGCCATGACACAAGCACAATGTGCTGGCATTATTCCTGTTGTTACTAATCCGGTTGATGTGTGCTTTACCTATACTTTGCCAGCAACTGTAGAACCAGTAGACCAAATTTCAGTGATTTCAACGGAGTTAGGGATTCATGTTGATGAGTTGTTGAATATTGTGGGCACACCTCAAAACCCACTCAACCCACCGCAGGCAGCTAATATTGCTGCGCCAGGTTATTCAGTAAATACAGTTGGTTCAACAGCATTAGCAGGGCTTGTTGTATTACCGTTAGATGCTCATATTATAAAGCAACCGACTAACGGTACAGTGGCGCTTGTTAACGGTGTCTGGACGTTTACGGCGAATGCAACGGCAACAACGGGTGCTGATAATTTCCAATATGTTACACAAGCAGCGGATAATGCGCCGGTTTCCAATTTAGCTACAGCTAATTTAACGCTGGCATTTAGTCCTACTGCACCTACCGCTGTTGCTGATCAGTTTGCGGCAACTTATGCAGGAACCGTAGCGGCCAAAACCAAAACAGTGACCATAATGGGTAATGACAAGCCGGCCAGTACTAGCCCATTGGATCAGATAAATCCTGCCAGCTTGACGATTGTAACGGCACCTACTAAAGGTAATCTGACCAAGCTTGCTTCTGGTCAAATTACTTATGTAACCAAAACGGCGACTGCCACTTCTGGTGGAGCAGACTTCTTTACCTATAAAGTCAATAACTTCGCCAATCCAGCACAAGCTTCCAATACTGTAAGAGTGGATGTAACTAACTTTTCAGCAGCAGAAGCCGTGGGTTTCACGAATAAATATACTATCGCATCAAAAAAGTGGGTTATTAATGGTACCTCTTCATGGTTTGGAGCCAATCTGAGTGCTTCGACAGCTACTTGTTGGATTGGAACAGCAACAACACCGAGTGCAACTACTTTGATTGGCAGTTCTCCAATTGATGCAACAGGTAACTTCACAGTGACAAATGTTGGACCAGTAGGAAACAATAATGGTGCTATGCGTTGCAGAACCTCTAATGGTGGTTTAGCGGCAGGAATAATTGCAGCTAAATAATTTTCTAAAGTGTGCCTAAGCCCATGGTATCGAAAAGATATCGTGGGTGGTTGGGTAAAAAAATAAATAACAGGTGTTTGTTCGTTTTATGTAGTAAATCGGCTGAACACCGTGCTTGTTATTCAACATGAAAAAATACATTAAAGGAAAAACAGATGAACAGATTAAAAATAGCTGGTTTATTGGTGTTAGGTCTGCAATGTACCCAGAGTGCATTAGCCGATCCTGTTATTAGTTTGGGTCAGCCGCTGGGAGGAAAAACATTTGCTATGTTTTATATGAACAACAAAAAAATAGACTCTTCTCCAGCACAGGAACTGATTGCGTTAACTAATTTATTGAATAAGCAAAATCAAGGTATATCACCTTGTATGGTTAATACCGATATCAATGCAATTGGAATAAGTTGTGGTGGCGGTTTAGTAAAATTTGTAGAAGGCTTTTATAGCAATATTTTATCTTTTAATTTGAAAAATGAGCTGATAAATCTGCGTAAGGGTCTAAAGCAAGTAAACGGATCCAATTTTCGATCGCCCACCAAGTTAGTTCCTGGCGATTCTGTTGGCAGGGATATTCATATAGTCTTCAATAAGCCGGTCTATGAGTTTGCGATGAACTTTGATTCAACGACTAATTATAATTCGAGAACAAAGGTTACTACCGGTGGATCTTCGATCGATAGTGTTAAGTTCTTAGTCAATGGGGCAGTCGTTCAAAGTGATTTGACGCCAACGTCAACGCAATGGGTAACGGTATCGGATAGTAAGGGTATGAAAGATTTATGGATAAATCCTGTAGGCGGAGATAGCAGTGCGCGAGCATTTAGAATGAATAAATTTTCGGTGGTAACAAACTAGAGGGTATTTAGATTGGGTTGCTCAAAAAAGCAATCCAATCGGTAAACCATTTTGATGGTTTAGTAAAAAGGTTAGTGTTAATTCTACCTAATATTTAATACATAACACTTTAAGAGAGAGTGCAATCATGAGTATAACTAAGTCATATATCGACGGGGAAATCGATATCATTATTAGAGAAATATCCCCATTTAAATTTAAAGCCATGGCAAATTTAGCAGCTGCTATAGCTGTTTTGTCAGGTAGCCTGTTGACGGCAACACAAGTTGAAGCCGCCTTTAATATTCCAACAGCACAGGTAGATCCAATAACAGGAGTTGCAAAGCCTGAACCCAGTCCTTTATGTATTAATGGACAGTGTGCTGATGAGTTTACGGCCAAGATGTTGATGTTTGAAGAGTTTGGTACTAAAGATGCATCAAGCATGAACAGTGCTAAGTTAACGCCAGCAGTATTGCCACCGGTATCAGATTGTCAGAGTATGCCCGAAGGTGCAGCCTTAGATGCGTTTCTTAACGAAGACATTAACTCCATACCAGGCCGTGTGGTTGATGAAACTCTACCCAATCCATGGCAAGCTAAAATCAATGACTGTTTAGGCGTTACGACGGCAACTGTCGCAGAAGGCCGTCCAGGTGGTGAATGGTTTGCTCATCAACGATTTGAAGAGTTTCCTACCCAACGTTATTTTCAAAGTGCGCAAACAGGTGCACGCGATAATGGTGGCTTGCGCAATAAATACCAAATGCATAATTATGCAAAAGGGGAATTTGGACCCAACGGGCTTTATTATATGGTAGGTACCGATGGTAAGCCCGGTACCACAGGTTTACAAATAAAAATCCATCCCAACTTACCGGTACAAGAGCCTAATTCTGTATGGACGTTTGATGGTACTTTACCGCCCAAATTGTTGATGGCACGTTATGGTGAACCACTTATTTTCCGTCATTATAATGCCTTGCCTATTGATATAACGGCAAATAACGGGTTTGGTCGTCATACCATTACCACGCATGAGCATAATGGCCATAACCCAGCTGAAAGTGATGGCTTCGCACATGCCTATAGTTATCCCGGCCAGTTTTATGACTACCATTGGCCCATGGTTTTGGCGGGACACGATACTATCAACAAAGGTGCTTTAGATCCTAAAACAGGGGCGCCCGATGGTAGTGGTGGCATTATTAAGATGCCTGGTGATTGGCATGAAACTATGAGTACTCATTGGTTCCATGATCACATGCTCGATTTTACTGCGCAAAATGTTTACAAAGGCAATGCCGCCGCAATGAACTACTACAGTGCCATTGATAACGGTAGGGAACCGGTCAACTTGTCAGAAGCAACTAATGGACAAAAAAGTACCGCTGATTCCATAAAACCAGCTTATGCCTGTCATTATGCTAATCCAAATAATGTCAGTTTATGTCTACCCAGTGGTTCTGGGCTTGATTGGGGTAACCGAGATTATGACGTTAATCTGGTAGTTGCAGACAAAGCGTGGGATGCTAATGGTCAGTTAAAATTTAATATCTTTAATCTGGATGGATTTTTGGGCGACCGTATTACCGTTAACTGGGAATACAAGCCTTATCTGGATGTG
>CAJAHC010000605.1 GCA_903939355.1 uncultured Methylococcaceae bacterium
GTAAGGTTTCAAAAGTACCATTATGCATGTAAGGGGCTGTTAATTGAACATTGCGTAATGTTGGAGTTTTATATTGCCAACGGTTCTCTGGCTTTTGAGTAATCTCATAGCGCCCTAAATCATTAGCTTTGGTTTCAGATACACTTGATATTAAAGTTGCACTAACCTCTACATATACACCGGGCGCAATTTGAACTTGTTGGGTTTTGTTTGTTTTATTCATTGCATCATTATAGCCAATACCGGTGTTATGGTTATTGTGGTCGGTAAATAATGCATTGTTTTTGGAAATGGTGTGGCAACTTGAACAATTTGCTTTGCCGATAAATAATTGAAAGCCTCGTTTTTCTGTTGCGCTCAGAGCTTGTTGATCTTTGATATAAAACCAGCGATCAAAGGCCGAATTGGCTGAGTTTAGTGTGCGTTCATAGCTGGCAATTGCCATGCCAATAGTTTCCATTCCAGCTTCTTTTCCGAATACTTTCTTAAAAAGGCCTTTGTAATCAGAGCTGTTGTTAATTTTATCAATGACGTAACCAATAGAAGGATTGGCCATTTCATTATGAGCTAGTAACGGCGCCCATACTTGTTGTTCTAGGGATGATTCACGGCCGTCATGAAAAAGTGAGCGTGCATAAGCTATATTGTATAAAGTGGGGGAATTACGTCTGACTGTGCGGCCTTCAATCCCAATAGCTGTAGCCATTTCGTTGCTGGTAAAGCCTTGCTCAGGGATATGGCACATGGCGCAAGAAAAAGTATTATTCAGTGATAATCGACGGTCATAAAATAATTTTCGGCCCAAACTGACTTTCTCTTTAGTTAATGCGTTGTTGTTGGGTATAGGAGCCTTGGGTAAGCCTAAGGGTGGTGTGTTGATGGTTTTTAGTAAATTTACACTGTACCCGACACGGTTGGATAAGGCGTTAGAATGTGTGATGTAATCAATCTGCTGGTAATTTGATTTGTTATCACCCGGAGAATACCGATTATAGAGGATTGGTTCTTTTTGTTGATTAAGTGGTGGGGAAGTTAGTTTTGGTTTTAGTTGTAATAATGTCTTAATGTCATTAATTAGTGTGTCAGGATGTAAAAATGCTACGCTATAAATGTTGCGTATTTGTTTGTTTTTATCGATAAGGTAAACGCGGAGATTATGTGAGAAAGTTCCTGTAGATTTGCCCTTTGAATCAAATGTCTTTTGAATATTTTGCTTATAGTGCTCCAAAATTGGCCTCAATTCTTTTTGGGATTGAGTAGTTAAAAAATGCCATTCGATTCCTTGCTCCTGAAATGGTTGTCCATAGTGGGACATTATTTCTGGCGTGTCATGTTCAGGATTAAAGCTTAGGGTTAAGAGTCTTAAATTGTCATTAAGCCCTGCTTCTTTTTTTAGTCGGGTTTTAATTTTTTGGAGTACTGTCGTTGCTAGAGGGCAGCCATTGATATCGTTACAGCTTGAATAAATAAAGCTAAGTAAGACAATTTTATCACCTATCATATTGTGTAATGTTAGGGTATTACCTTGAGTGTTCAGAACTTTTCCATTAGCGGCCAAGCCCAACATGGGGAGTTCATATGAGCCAGGCTCAGGTGCGGAAAACTCTAGAGAACCATAACCAGGCCCTAGAGCTTTTAAAGATAAATCAGGTTCGGCATGAGCTACTCCCAAGATAGCGATAGTTGTCAGCAGTAGTATTCTTAGGTGTTTTAGGTGCATAGAGCCTTTAAGTGTGAGAAAGAAAAACTATGAGCTATTTGTTGGCAGTTTAACCATACAGATAGAGACATAGCTTACAGTCGATACTTTTCTGATTTTCATTATACTAGCGATTTTGTTGTAGATTGTCTGGTTAGTTGGTTATTGATAGTATGACCAGTAAAAACTTTTTTATGCTTGAGTGTTGTTAGTATTTATGAGGGCCCTTTGAGTAGATAAGCTAAAGCTTAACTTTCATTAGTTTCAAATAGAAAAGTAACAGATGTTTTTATCTGTAACTAAACAGTCAGACGGTATATAATAAAACGTTTTGAGCTAATCATTTACTAAATTCACATCGGATAAAAACATGCTGGGTAAGCTAGTTAAACTTGTTGTAGGGAGCCGTAACGATAGGCTTATAAAGAAGAAAAAGAAGCAGGTCAAGAAGATCAATGCGTTAGCTTTGGAATACGAGCAACTATCTGATGATGCCTTACAGGCAAAAACTCAGGAATTTCGTGATCGACTGGCAGAAGGTGAAAAACTGGATAATCTTATTCCGGAAGCATTCGCTGCAGTTAGAGAAGCTTCTTCACGAGTGTTTGGTATGCGTCATTTTGATGTGCAGTTGATTGGTGGCATGATACTTCATGATGGCAAAATTGCGGAAATGAAAACCGGTGAAGGTAAGACTTTGATGGCAACATTAGCTGCCTATCTAAATGCGTTACCTGGGCGCGGTGTGCATGTTGTTACTGTGAATGATTACTTGGCCAAGCGCGATTCTGAATGGATGGGTAGGTTATACGCATTTCTTGGTATGACGACAGGCGTTATTATTAGTCAAATGGAGCATGGCCCTAGACGCGAAGCTTATGCTGCAGATATTACTTACGGTACCAATAACGAATTCGGTTTTGATTATCTTCGTGACAATATGGCTTTCAATCTGGAGCAAAAAGTTCAGCGTGATTTAAGCTTTGCTATTGTTGACGAAGTGGATTCAATTCTTATTGATGAAGCTAGAACACCGTTAATTATTTCCGGACCCACCGAGGAAAGTACAGAAATTTATATTAAAGCTAATGAGATTATTCCGGCTTTAAAAAAACAGGACAGTGACGAGCAACCTGGTGATTACACCGTTGATGAAAAGATGCGCCAAGTTTATTTGACTGAGGCTGGTCATGAATGTGTTGAGCAATTAATGCTTGAGCGGGGCTTAATGACAGAGGGTACGAGTCTTTATGACGCCTCTAATATCCGTTTAATGCACTATTTGAATGCTTCGTTACGTGGGCATGTGTTATTCAAAAAAGATGTTGATTATATCGTAGCCAATAATGAAGTTATTATTGTGGATGAGTTTACCGGTCGTATAATGCCGGGTCGACGTTGGTCTGAAGGCTTACATCAAGCGATTGAAGCTAAAGAACATGTCGCTATTAACAGTGAAAATCAAACATTAGCTTCAATTACTTTTCAAAATTATTTTCGCTTGTATAACAAATTGTCAGGTATGACAGGGACTGCTGATACTGAAGCATTTGAGCTTAATAAGATTTATGGGCTTGAAGTAGTTGTTATTCCAACACATCGCCCGATGATTCGTAAGGACATGGGTGACCTAGTTTACTTAACTACGGACGAAAAATATGTTGCTGTAGCAGATGATATTAAGAGTTGTGTTAGCCGTGGACAGCCTGTTTTAGTTGGTACTACATCCATTGAGAACTCTGAGCGTCTTTCTGAGTTACTTAAAAAACAAGGTATTAAGCATGAAGTGCTTAATGCCAAACAGCACGAACGTGAAGCACATATTATTGAGCAGGCGGGTATGCCAGGTGCGGTGACTATCGCTACTAATATGGCAGGACGAGGGACCGATATTGTATTGGGTGGAAATCTGGATGCAGAGCTTAAGCTTTTAGGTGAAGAAGCCAGTGATAGTGAAATAGAAAAGATACGTGGTATCTGGTTGGATAGGCATAATCAAGTGATTGCCGCTGGCGGATTACATGTAATTGGTTCAGAGCGGCATGAATCTCGGCGTATAGACAATCAATTAAGAGGTCGTTCAGGTCGACAAGGTGATCCTGGGTCGACGCGTTTTTATTTATCCTTACAAGATGATTTGATGCGTATTTTCGCTTCTGATCGTGTGGCTGGATTAATGAAGAAACTTGGTATGGGTGATGGTGAAGCAATAGAACATCCATGGGTTACACGGTCTATAGAAAATGCCCAGCGTAAAGTTGAGGGGCGTAACTTTGATATACGTAAAGAAATTCTGGCTTATGATGATGTTGCTAATGATCAACGTAAGGTTGTTTATGCGCAGCGTAATGAGTTGATGGCGGCAAAAGAGATTTCTGAAATTATTACGGCCATACGTAAGGATGTAGTTAATAACGTGATTACTCAATATATTCCCGCCAAGACTATGGTTGATCAATGGGATATACAGGGTTTAGAAGATCATTTGCAACAGGAGTTTAATGTTAAAATTCCCATTCGAAAGATGCTGGAAGAGGATCTCGGTTTACAAGAACCTTCTTTGCGTACTCGTATTATTGATATTCTAGAAGAGAATCATAAAGAGAAAGAAAAGCATATTACTCAAGAGGTATTACAGCATTTTGAGAAGTCAGTCATGCTACAAGTGTTGGATTCAAGTTGGAAAGAACATCTGGCAGCGATGGATTATTTACGTCAAGGTATCCATTTTAGAGGTTATGCACAAAAGGATCCTAAGCAAGAATACAAGCGTGAAGCCTTTGAAATGTTTTCTAGTCTCTTAGACCATATCAAGTATGAGGTAATAGAAATTCTTTTTAAGGTTCAAATTAGACAGGAAGAGGATGTTAATGCTATCGATGAGCAAATGCAGGCACCTAGGGAAATGCATTTTGAACATGCAGTAGCACCTGGATTTGATGATTTTGATGAGCCCGCAGTTATTGTTGAAGAAGATAATATATCAGAGCAGCCATATGTTCGAGAAGGCATTAAGGTCGGGCGCAATGACCCTTGTTATTGTGGTTCGGAAAAAAAATACAAACATTGTCATGGAAAACTTGATTAATCTTAAATTAATTTTAATAGAACGCTTTTGCTTTCTCGGTAAATTAAAGCAAAAGCGATCTTGCAAAGAATATTGACAGTTTAGAAAGAAAAACTATTAGACTAACAAATACCCCTCCTAGATTAATTCACGCCCCATATGATATTCTTAATATCGCCAAAGGGCTTGTATTAGGGCTGTATTGATTCAATACTGGCAAATGAAATGTTTGCTCCATCATAAACTGACCTGACATCGCAGCATGGGAGGTTTGATCAGAAAAGCAGATCCAAACAGAACCAGTAGGAAATTCTACTGTTAGCTGGGGACAATTGCGTTTATAATTCAGGTCTGGCTTCATGGAATCATGGAGTTGAAGCATTAAATGGTCATATTCACTACGTAACTATTTTGTAATGCCAAAAGTATTTAATACTTTTTCTTACCAGTCTGAATAGGGTTTTGTGTTGGCGAGGAATCTATCGACTATAGCTTCAAATGGCTCGCCAATTCGCCAGACCCTGGGGACTTTATTTGGATTTACATTGATAAAGACGCGTAATATACGTTCCCCATAATTAGGTCGAGAAGGAAAGGCATCTACATGCAACCGCTTGTCATCGGCACGCCATGATTGATTTCTTGTTACTATCTGATTGGGTCTGAAGCTAGTCGGAGCCAAATGTAAATGATCTTTATAGTGGGGTAAAATAGTATTTACAAGTAAATGCGATTGGGTGCGGTAACGAGTCATCATTGCTGCTAAATTAGATTGCGCCTCGTTATTCTTTATAACGCCTTTTAATTTCCCCCGAAATATTTAAGCTTATATTTCGTGATTTTTTATCACGTATTCCAGAAGTAAAATATTGCTGTTCAATTTCAGAAACTGGAAATTCAAGATTTTTAAAATGAAGAACTTTTCCTGATTCCAAATCAGTAATTAATTGATTTTTTGATGAAGGGGTATCCCATTTACTGATATTTATTTCAACAATTTGCTTGTTCAATTTTAATTAAGCACATTTTTGTTGTTAAAACTAGCATATTAAAACATTGTTTGCGAGAAATCGAGATCTCCAGATAATATTTAGTAATTGACATAATTATTTGAGGGAGTTGTGTAGGGGGGGGCTAGTTTTGCATTGATTAATCAACAGAAAAACTTTCCCCACAGCCACATGTTCCTTTAACATTTGGATTATTGAACTTGAAAGCCTCATTAATTCCTTCTTTACGATAGTCTAATTCTATACCATCAACGAATTCTAGGGCATTTTTAGGGATAATTACTTTTACGCCGAAGTCTTCAAATACAGTATCACTTTCACCAAGTGTGTCAGCATAGTCAAGAGTATAAGCATAACCTGAGCAACCAGATTTTTTTACACCCAATATCAAACCAATTCCTTGGCCACGCTTTATTAGTTGTTTTTGTATTTGACGAGCAGCACTTTCAGTTAATGAGACAGACATAACACCTTCTTTATACTTGGTAAACCAAGGCTTTTAATTGATTAATAAATTCATAAATATCCGCGACAGTATTCGTTATACCTAAGCTAACGCGAAGTGCGCTTTTTGCCAGACCGGATTCTATTTGCATGGCAACTAATACTGAGCTGGGGAGATTGCCACCACTACTACAGGCAGACCCACTGGATATGGAAAAGCCTTTTTTATCAAGATTCATGAGCATCATTTCACCATCAATTCTAGGGATGCCAAATTGTACGGTGTTTGGAAGACGTTCTGTCTGTTGAGAAAAAATAGTCAATCCAGGAATGGTTTTCAAACCATCCTCCAGCAGATTCCTTAAATTTAGTAGCTGTGTAGTGCGTTGTTTAAGTTCTAATGTTGCTAATTCAGCTGCTTTCCAAAACCAACTATAGCGGCGACATTTTCAGTTCCCGCTCTTAAACCTTGTTCCTGGCCACCACCAAGAAATAGTGGGTCAATTAGAGTACCTTTCTCAATTATTAGTGCACCACAACCTTTGGGGCCATAAATCTTGTGACTGGATAGCGACATTAATTGAGCACCAAGTTGAATAAAAGAAATAGGTATTTTTCCCATCGCTTGAACTGCATCGGTATGAATAGTAGTGTTAATCTCTTTGAGTTGCTGGGTAATATTGGTTAAGTTTTGAATGACACCCGTTTCATTGTTCGCAAGCATTATTGACACCATATCTGGTTTATCTTTTATGGTATTTTCAATTGCTTCTTGGCTAATTAAACCATCTTTATTTACAGAGAGAAGAGTTACTTTTGCACCAAGTTTTTTTAAACGCATTGCAGGTTCAGTTATAGATGGGTGTTCAATTGCTGAAATTGCGAGTTTACTTTGCGGTGATAATGCTGTTAATGCTAGCACATTAGACTCTGTTCCACTGCTCGTAAAGATAACTTGCGAGGGTGGGGCGTCAATTAATGCTGCAACTTGTTCCCGTGCTGTATCAATTGCGCTACGGGTGATTCTACCGTGACGATAGAGACTAGATGGATTCCCATAGAGTGATTTTAAAAAAGGTAGCATTACTTCCAGTACTCGATCATCAATAGGCGTTGTTGCATTATGATCAAGGTAAATCATTAAGATTAAAGATTAGCTCTGAGTGATTTTGGTATTTCAATAACTTGTGAATAGTCATGATCCTGTCTTTTGGAAACTTCTTGAATACTATGTTTTTCAAGCAGGTGAGCAAGTGTGATGCTTTTTAAATATTCCTTAATTTGTTCACTTAGTCCCATCCATAGGTCGTGAGTTAAGCAAGCTTTCTCATTTTGGCAATTAGATTCACCGCCACATTTTGTAGCATCAATGGGCTCGTCTACAGCAGCAATAATCTGAGCTATATTGATATCTGTTAGTTTTTCAGCCAATGAATAACCACCACCGGGTCCGCGTACACCCTTGACTAGATTAGCGCGACGTAAGCGAGCAAATAACTGTTCCAGATAAGATAAGGATATGGTTTGTCTTCCAGCAATTTCAGTTAAGGTAACTGGCTTAGATTGACTGTGAAAAGCTAGATCGAGCATGGCTGTTACTGCATAACGGCCTTTAGTAGTTAGACGCATAAAAGAATACCTCAAAATTATTAGTATATTACAATCAATATACTAAACCAACCAGAATAGTCAACTTTATCTTTTAAGATAAATCTTAAATTAAATATTGTTCTGATGGAGTTAGGTATTTATAAATCATTTTTTTCATAACTATCGGCAATTTCACAGCCATCCAAAGTTGAGATGGGTGTTTCAATGCAATTGATTCCAGCCACATTCAGTGCTTTTTGCATAGATTCAATTTGCTTGTCTAGGGAATGAATATGTTCAAGCATGCTATTAATGGCGAAAGCAACCGGATCTGGCATGTCGGCAGTTGTACCATAGGCATCAAAGCCTATTTTATTAGCGATCTTATTGAGATTAGTATTTTCTGTTTGGGGGCGAGTACCAATGATATGGCTAGGGATGCCAACAACAGTTGCACCTGCAGGTACTGCTTTCAATACCACAGAGTTTGAACCTACTCTAGCACCAGTACCAATTTCGATTGGCCCTAAAACTTTTGCACCTGCGCCAATGACAACGCCATTGTGTAATGTTGGATGGCGCTTGCCCTTAGTCCAAGTTGTTCCCCCCAAAGTTACACCATGATACAAAGTACAATCATCGCCTATAATTGCAGTTTCACCGATGACTACTCCCATACCATGATCGATAAAAATTCGTCTACCAATCTGTGCGCCCGGATGGATTTCAA
>CAJAHC010000606.1 GCA_903939355.1 uncultured Methylococcaceae bacterium
AACCAACCAACCAACCAACCAACCAACCAACCAACCAACCAACCAACCAACCAACCAACCAACCAACCAACCAACCAACCAACCAACCAACCAACCAACCAACCAATTTTTTTGTTTGTGGAGTTCTGCAAAACGGTTTGTTAATGGCTTGCTGTTCTTATGAGTTGAATCTAAGAAATATAAAATATGACGACTAAAATTGCGCTTATAACCGGTATTACCGGACAAGATGGATCTTATTTAGCTGAATTTTTATTAGCTAAAGGTTATGAAGTGCATGGTATTAAGCGCCGTGCCTCTTCGTTTAATACTCAGCGTATTGACCATATTTACGAAGATCCTCATAACTTGCACCCGAAGCTTAAGTTACATTATGGTGATTTAACCGATACCTCCAATATTAATCGTATATTGCAAGAAGTGCAGCCTGATGAAGTTTATAATTTGGGCGCGCAATCACATGTTGCCGTCAGTTTTGAATCACCTGAATATACGGCTGATGTTGATGCAACGGGTGCTTTGCGTATTTTGGAAGGTATACGCTTTTTAGGTTTAGAGAAAAAAACCCGCTTTTATCAAGCCAGTACTTCTGAATTGTATGGTTTGGTGCAAGAAACACCGCAAACAGAAACCACGCCTTTTTATCCACGATCTCCTTATGCAGTAGCCAAGCTTTATGCCTACTGGATAACTGTCAATTACCGTGAAGCCTATGGCCTTTATGCCTGTAACGGTATTTTGTTTAATCATGAATCACCCCGTCGTGGCGAAACCTTTGTAACCCGTAAAATTACGCGTGGTATGGCTAATATTGCTCAAGGTCTTGAAGACTGTTTGTTTATGGGGAATATTGATGCCCTGCGCGATTGGGGTCATGCGAAAGATTATGTGGAAATGCAATGGTTGATGTTGCAACAAGAGACGCCCGATGATTTCGTTATAGCCACTGGTGTTCAATACAGTGTCCGTGAATTTATTAATAAAACCGTTGCACAGCTAGATATTGAACTTGCTTGGGAAGGCGAGGCTGTAAATGAAGTAGGTCGGGTTGCTGCTATTACAGGTGATAAAGCGCCAGGACTTAAAGTAGGTGATGTCATCGTTAAAATAGATCCACGTTATTTTCGCCCAACCGAAGTAGAAACCTTGCTGGGTAACCCTGCCAAAGCTAAAGAGAAATTAGGTTGGACGCCAAAAATAACCCTAGATGAAATGATTGAAGAAATGGTCGCTTATGATCTGGATCAAGCTAGGCAACATGCTTTGTTAAAAAACAATGGCTTTAATGTTGTTGTTGGTCGGGAATAATAAATATGCTTTCTATAGCAGCTAAAATATATGTCGCCGGCCATAATGGCATGGTGGGTTCTGCCTTGGTGCGCCATTTGCAAGCCAAAGGCTACCAAAATATTATTACCCGCTCACGTAGTGAATTGGATTTACTTGGCCAAAAATCAGTCCATGATTTCTTAAAGGTTGAGCAGCCAGAATACATATTTATGGCTGCAGCTAAAGCCGGCGGCATACAGGCCAATAATACGTATCGAGCCGATTTTATTTATGAGAATCTTAGTATCCAAACTAATATTATTCATGGTGCGCATCTAGCTGGTGTTAAGCAATTATGTTTTTTAGGTTCTAGTTGCATTTATCCGCGTGATTGCCCTCAACCTATCAAAGAAAAGTATCTCTTAACAGGTACTTTAGAGTCTACCAACGAACCTTATGCTATTGCTAAAATTGCCGGCATTAAGCTTTGTGAAAGTTATAATCAACAATATGGCAGGCAATATGTTTCGGTAATGCCAACTAATTTGTATGGCCCTAATGATAGTTACGATCTTAATAATAGTCATGTATTACCTGCACTGATTCGTAAAGTGCATGAGGCCAAATGCCGTGGCGAAAAGGAATTAGTCGTTTGGGGCACTGGAAAACCTATGCGCGAGTTTTTATACGTTGATGATATGGCTAAAGCCTGCGTTTTTTTGATGGAAAACGATATTAATGATGGACTATTTAATGTCGGTAGCGGTGTAGATGTCACCATTAAAGAACTAGCTGAAATAGTGATGAAGGTCGTGGGTTTTGAGGGTAATATTGTATTTGATATCAGTAAGCCGGATGGTACCCCGCGTAAGTTGTTAAATGTTGAGAAATTAAAAAATTTGGGTTGGCAAGCACAGACACCATTGCGTGAAGGTATTGCTAAAGCTTATGCCGATTTTTTAATTAAAACACCAAGTGATGACTAAGAGATCAATCATTCATACATGGACATTAATTAATTATGAAAGTAATTTTATCAATAGATCCTGTACGCTTTCCTTTGACAGGGATAGGTCGGTATACGTATGAGTTGGCAAAGCACTTAAAAGAAATTGCTGAGGTAAAAGACTTAAAGTTTTTGTCGGGTTATCGCTTTGCTAATTTACCTGAGCCTGAGCAAGTAACGGCAACTAATGAAGTCTCTTCAGCTAAGTTGCGTCAAACCTTGCTTAAAAACACATTAACTAGAGAGCTTTATAGTTTAGTTTCACCGTTGTTAAAACAGACTGCTATACGTGGCTACACGGATCATGTTTATCATGGGACTAATTTTTATTTACCATCCTTTGCAGGGCCATCGGTTTGCACCTTTCATGATCTATCTATATTTAAGTGGGCGCATTGTCATCCGCCTGAGCGTGTTGAGTACATGCGTAAAGAAATTGCTAAAACGCTAAAACGTGCAGACATGCTGATTACCGATACAGAAACAACCCGCCAAGAAGTGGCTGCATATTTTGGGTGGCCCTTGGATAAAATACGTGCCGTGCCTTTAGCGTGTTCTGCTGATTTTAGGCCTAGAAATGAAGCCGCGTTAAGCACAGTATTAATTAAGCATGGCTTAACCATGCAAGGTTATAGCTTATATGTGGGCACCATTGAGCCGCGCAAAAATTTGGACGTCTTATTGGACGCTTATGCACTGTTACCGCTTACTGTTAGGCAGCAATGGCCTTTGATATTAATAGGATATCAGGGTTGGTGTAGCGAGCATTTGCATGAGCGTATTAAAGCAGCCGTTTCAGAAGGCTGGGTACGTTATTTAGGCTTTGTTGAAGCGACTGAGTTACCCTTACTTTATGCCGGTGCGCGTGTGTTTGTATTTCCATCGCTTTATGAGGGCTTTGGTTTACCAGTGCTTGAAGCCATGGCTTCTGGTATTCCGGTGGTCTGTTCTAATGCCTCAACGTTGCCAGAAGTGGCAGGCGAAGCGGCCGCTATGTGTGATCCAAAGGATGTTGATACTTTGAGTGAATTGATTAACAGGGCGCTACAAGATGACAACTGGCGTGAACGGGCTGTAAAGAAAGGCTTGCTGCAAGCTGCAAAATTTAGCTGGAAACGCTGTGCAACAGAGACGGCTACGGTTTATAAAGAGGTGCTTGCTTGAATCAAAAGCCACTTAGAGTTTTACATTTTTATAAGACCTCTTTTCCAGATAGCATGGGTGGTATTGAGCAGGTTATCAGCCAAATTGCCAGGGGCTGCGTTAAGTTAGGTGTTCAGGTTGATGTGCTGTCACTGACAGCCAATAAAGCCCCAAGAACGATTAAGATTGATGGTTACTTGGCTCATCGTGCTCACTTAGATTTTCAGATTGCTTCAACAGGCTTTTCTATTTCTGTTTTTTGGCGGTTTTACCAATTGGCTAAAAAAGCCGATATTATTCATTACCATTATCCGTGGCCGTTTATGGATGTGGTGCATTTTGCAATGCGAGTTTGTAAACCGACGGTCGTGACTTATCACTCTGATATTATTCGTCAGACCCATTTAAATAGGCTTTATCTGCCATTGAAACAACAGTTTTTGAAAAGCATGAGTTGCATAGTAGCAACATCGCCTAATTATGTGGCGACCAGTTTAGTACTCAAACAGTTTAAAGATAGAGTTAAGGTAATTCCAATAGGGCTAGATAAAGCCACCTATCCAGTTGTAGGTCCTGAACGATTAGAGTTTTGGAGAGAAAAAGTAGGGCCTAAGTTTTTCTTGTTTGTAGGAATTATTCGCTATTATAAAGGCCTGCATATTTTACTTGAAGCCGCACAAGGCACTGATTACCCAATTGTAATAGTGGGGGCAGGGCCGATTGAATCAGAATTAAAAGTGCAAGTCGCACACTTAGGTTTGAGTAATATCCACTTTTTAGGTTTTCTGCCTGATGAAGATAAAGTGGCGTTGTTAACTTTATGTTATGCGGTAGTTTTTCCATCGCATTTGCGCTCAGAGGCTTTTGGTGTTTCTTTACTCGAAGGCGCCATGTACGGCAAGCCATTAATTTCCAGTGAAATTGGTACAGGTACAACTTTTATCAATATCGCAGATGAAACTGGGATAGTCATCCCGCCAAGCGATCCCAAAGCATTAAGACAAGCGATGATTTATTTATGGGAACATCCAGAGCAAGCAGAAGAAATGGGTCAGCGTGCTGAGAGACGATATTGGCAGCTCTTTACGGCTGATCAAATGGTAAAGTCCTATATTGAACTGTATCAAGATGTAATAGATGGTAAAACATAAAAAAGTTGATAGATTATTTAACGAAAAGTTTTTATTAAAAGGAAATACGATGAATTTAAAATTAATTCCTAGTCTTGTAGTTTTGGCCGCTTTTAATTTAGTAGCCTGTAGTGATAACCAAGAAGACAGATCAAAAGTCCCCGTTGTGGAAGTGCATAACGGCTATAATGCTACCCTTGCAGAAGGTATCCAATTTGCAATAAAATCCGATTATCCGGCATTTATTAAATCGGTTGCTGGCATGTCCGGCTATGAAACGATAGGTCGATGGACCGAAGGTAAATATGTTGACTTTGTTTTTGCACAAAATCTGCCTGCCAAATTTACCTTGGACTTAGAGTTTGCCCCCGCTTTTGGTCCTGATGTTGGTAAAGTGGTAAAGATTGAAGTGGGTGATTGGAAAAACCAGTTTATTGCCAGTGATCTACCCAAAAAAGTTACTTTTTTAGTAGAAACTAGCGCCCCCAGTGATAGTATAAAATTTATTGTCCCTTTCCCAGTAAGTCCCGAAGAGATAGGTGCTGGTACTGATACGAGAAAAGTGGGCATTATGTTTAAACGCCTAAGTATTATTTCGAATGAGAGTGCTAAAGTCGCGCCAGCAGTTATATCTAATGTCCCTGCTATAGTTTCTCTGCCAGTAACTGCACCTGTTTTATCAAAAGTAGTCACAACTAAAAAACCAGTAATTGTAAAAACAGTACCGACTAAAAAAATAGCAAAGAAGAAGAAAAAAGTTAAATTAATTAACAAGTCGCCAATCGTAAAATGAAAAAAACAGCACTGATCACTGGCATAGGTGGCCAAGACGGCGCTTACCTAGCACAGCTTTTACTTAAGAAAGGTTATGTCGTCTTTGGTACGTCTCGAGATGCCGGTGTGTCAGGTTTTAGCTCGCTGGCACGCTTGGGCATTATCGGACAAGTAAAGCTGTTGTCAATGGCACCACATGATTTTAAAAGTACGCTAACGGTAATATCAAAAGTCCAGCCCGATGAAATTTACCATCTGGCCGGACAAACATCGGTAGGATTGTCATTTGAACAGCCCTCAGAAACCATTGAGAGTATTACCATTGGTACGCTTAATATTCTTGAGGCGTTGCGTTTTTTAAAATTACCGGCAAAGTTTTATCACGCCAGTTCAAGTGAATGTTTTGGCGACACCCAAGGTTTACCTGCCGATGAACACACGCCCTTTAATCCAGTAAGTCCTTATGCAGTGGCAAAAGCATCGGCGCATTGGTTGGTTAGAAATTATCGAGATGCCCATAATATGTTTGCAGTAAACGGCATTTCCTTTAATCACGAATCAGAGTTACGTCCGGAACGGTTTGTTACACAAAAAGTAGTACGAGCCGCTCATAGAATAGCCCAAGGATCTACAGAAAAACTAACTTTAGGTGCTTTATGTATATCCCGTGATTGGGGTTGGGCGCCAGAATATGTAGAAGCCATGTGGCTGATGTTGCAAACTGAGCAAGCTAATGATTTTGTTATTGCTACAGGTCAAACAAATTCATTAAAAGATTTTGTTGCCCAGGTTTTTGCTTGTTTTGGTTTGGAATGGACAGAGCATGTTCTGCACGATGATCAATTGATGCGCCCTAATGAAATAGCCTGGAGCCAAGGCAATCCTGATAAAGCTGAACGATTACTAGGGTGGAAGGCTAAAAAACATATGGGCGATGTGATTAAGATACTTTGTGATGCACAAATTTAAACTAATTTTTAATATTACGCCTGTACTTGGTGTCTGCTCCCGCTGAAAATCTTGGAAACGGAGCGATAGCGAAGTGAAGATTTTTAGTCCGCGATAGCCGTAGGGCATGTGTTTTCACGAAGCGTAGCGTAGTGAAAATGCAGGCTTTACGAAACGGCGTCAAGTCATTTGGAACCTATG
>CAJAHC010000607.1 GCA_903939355.1 uncultured Methylococcaceae bacterium
AAACCTTAATGATTGGTTATTTCAGTATGTAACGACTGTTGTTAATCCAGATGATCTGACCTTGAGATATTACCCTTTTAAATCGGCATCTGTTGTTGTTGCAGAACGTCCTGGAATGATTGGCTGGTATGATTGTGCGATTTCAGTTTTACCTCATATCCAATTTGAGGGTATGGATGTTGAATTGCGTTTGGATGCCAGACTAGGAGCTGCCTAACAGTACTTTATTGGGTTTTTGAAATTTTTTACACTAAATTAAACTTTAAGAGATAATTATCATGGCAAGTAACGATTATTTTTGCAGTCTCACTCAAGCATACAATTTTCAGAAAGATTCACAGGAACCGGTTGGACACCTTACCTCTATAACAATAGGGACTTCTGTATTAGCAGCTGATACTACATTGACTCTTCCGACAACTTTTGCAACGGCCGCCGTAGTTGGAGTGATATCAGATTTATCTTGGAATGGGGGGTATGCGGATCCAATACATATCCGTTGCAATATTAGTAATGCAAATCAAGTAACAGTTAGTGTTTTGACCAACACTGACTTGTCGAATACTTTAGTGCAGATGAATTTTAATATTTATAATTTTGATCCTGTAAATAAAGTCTATTATCTTTCCTGTACTACTACTAATTCAACAGCTCTCAATGGTTTTGTTAATAAGTCGGGTGGTAATTTGAGTTTGTCTGTTCAAACGGAAAATGATCACACAGTAGAATCACCTTTAAATTATAGAATGTATATTGGGACTATGCCCCAGCCAACAGCTCAAACTATTAATTTTGCGGCTAATAACTCAGCTAAATATGTCAAGTCTTGGGGTGTTTCTGTAAGTTAATATGAATAATTCAAGCTATATACAAGTGATCTATGAGTAACGGTTTATCCAGAGTTTCTTGGGCAATGGGTCAGGCGCTGCTTCCTGAACACTTGCGTATGCTTGAGGGATCTCTGATGACTGATAGCGCTAAGCGCTCCAGTCATCAGGAGGCTCCATGTTATGGGCTTTATAAGGTAAGCTGGAACGAAACCCTCTTGGTTGATGGAGTGTTATCTCTAGAGGAGATGACATTGGTAATGCCATCAGGGTTGCTCTTGGAATTGAAAGAAAATGTTAAGGTAGAGCCATTAAATCTTAAAATCCCCGGAACTTCTACGATTTCAGTTTACTTACATGTCAGGACTTACTCTGAACCGATTAATTCAACTGCTACAAATAAAAACATTGTTAAGCACGGCAATGTCAGTTGTTGGTTGTGGCAAATTGATCTTTCTAATGAACAAGAGCACTCTGATACCTTAGAGACTTTTCATTTAGCGGACTTTCAAAAACAAGCGGATAGCTCATGGCAGCTCTCAACGGCTTATATTCCTCCACTGGGTTGTTTTGGTTCAGTTCCATTTCTTAAAGATGACTTTAAACAATTAAAAGTTAAATTAGAGGCTTACCATTATCAATTGACTCAAGAAGTGGCTGCTATTTACTTGTCTGGATCAGATCTTTTTGATACCAGAGAAAGCTTGAAATCTGTAGTAAATATGTTGCGGTTTCTTGGTAATTTGTTTGCTGAAATAAATGTGCATCCTTATACAATGTATGAACGATTAAAGTCGTTTTATATTGATTTGGCTTTCTATCATAACAATACCCCGGATTTTGCTACAAGTTGTTACCAACATGATAATCTTACTGAGGTTTTCAATGAAATATTAGGTCCTTTAAATCATGAGATTCAATTTACTCAAACAAGGGTTCCTTATTTACCATTTACATTGGCTAACGGTATTTTCCAAGTCAATATGCCGGAAGAAATACGTAAGGCAAAAGAATTTTATTTTCTTGTGCAAAATGCGGCCGTTAATCAATCAATAAGCATTGATGGTATGAAATTAGCTGCTATTTCTCGTATTCCAATAGTTCACAAGTTTTACTTGCAAGGGCTGTCATTAATAAAAATTGACCGCCCACCATTCCAGCATTCATTCGGCCCCGAAATTGACTTATATCAGATTACAAAGGGTGAGGAATGGGATTATGCCCTCAACGAGTTGGCATTAGGATTTATTCCCGAATCAAGCTTTTCTAGCCAGAATTTTTTTCTTAATTGGAGAACTTTATAATGTCTTTGTTCGCAAAATTGGCAGGAACTTCAAGTAGAAGGAATGTGAGTAATTGCGACTTAAATGTAATCATTGCCAATTTGAATAATATATTAGGAACCAAAAGGGGGTATGGTTTTTTTTTAGAGAAATTTGGTTTATCAGATTACAAACATTTCAGTTCGCATGGCGATATAGTAGAGATGATTCGTGCTGAAATTAAAGAAAATATTGAGCTTTTTGAGCCTAGAATCATTGTTAAAAAAATTATTAATACTACGGATATTGGCTTGACATTATTATCATTTCAATTAGATTTTGAATTAGATAAGCGTAGCTATTCCTGTAAAGTATTCCTAGATCCTGTCAGTAAGGCTTTTCAAGTTCAGTCATGACATCTTTTACTGAAGATTTAGCGGTAACTCTTTCATTAACTATTAATAATACTGCGTATAGTGTAGCTGCTGGCAATATTAAATCTTTGTATTTAAATATTATGCCCTATGGTTTTAATGGAGAAGTAAGTCTTGTAATGCCCGTTGAAAATACAACTGACACACTTTTTACACCGTTGACTGGCAATACGCTAATTGAAGTAGCGTTACAAGCAAATGTCTACATCAATAATACTGAAGGGACTGTCAACTTCGTTAGTTTGACAGGGTATGTATCCACATGGGGTTTTTCTGAACAAACGTTGACTAATGTTTTGTCTACTCAAGAATTAATGTTGTATAGGGTATATCATCTAAAATTTGCTGATCCCGCCCAAATATTTTGGAAACAGCACTATCCTACTTATCTTCTGACGAATTCTACTTTACAGGCGTTAATTACAGCCCAGACTCCGACCCAAATTAAGATGACTTATAACTGGTCTGTGTTAACGACTCAATATCCAGTTCTATCACTATCTTTGGGCGCTCCCAGTAATATCAATAGAGCTAGTTTTTATGATTACTTAATATGGTTAGTGGATACTCAGAATGGTGTTTTTCTTTATGATATCGCGACCAATCAATATACCTTAAGTGCAAACGTGGCTTCATCTGGTACTGCTGAATCATTAAATCCACTCGAAATCGCCAAGTTTGGAATGAGTTATGCCGAGGTAAGGCGGTATCAAGCTAATGTATTAAACGCTTATTCAGCATCTCCAGCAACCACATCAATTAGTAATAGTCAAATGGTCAGTCCAATCCGTCATGATTATATTGAAAGTTATCCTATTGCCTCAGACATGACGTCGAGAGTTACATTAGAAACAGCTAGAATGAATCAGCCTTTAACGGAAGTTTGGGTTGAATATCAAAAAATCCAATTACAATTCACTCCTCCGGGACAATTAGTTGAATTTAATAATTCATCAGCATGGAATTCTTCAATTTTTGTCTATGGAAAAACCTATAATGTTAAGACATGGCGATTAAATGCCCGTGCGGTTGATGAAAATTTTCTTGTTGATTTAAATAACGCTTATGGAAAGTATACTGTTGATCATTCCATTGATTTAAAAACAAGTACAGACTTAAGTGTGTCACTACCCTTTTATAATACTCCGATCTATCCTTTTTTTGTGGAGGGTACCATGGTCAGTGAATCAGGTGCCGCTACAGATTCAACCTATCAATTTTATACTGACTCAACTACCTCAGCTAATTATTACCAAATTAGTATTCCATTATGGGCTAATCAAAATGTACGTGCCAATTACCAACCTAATTTTGATGCCGGACAGTTTTATTTCCCCCCTTATAAAAATGCCAGAGTTCTGGTTGGTTTGGGGTTTGATAATGCCTTTATAGCTGCTTTTCTAGATTGGGGTACGGGGACAGCATTGACTTTAGATTCTCAAGGAAATCAATTAGTTATGGGGCAGTCTAGCACTAGTCAAAATATAATTAAGCATAGTTATGTTGATAGTAAACCAGAACTACAAATCCAACGAACCGATGCTAAAGATACTGAGTTATTACAGTTTTCTGATGGATATATTATTTTACAAACTTTGTTGGGAGAATAAGGATGGCTCTCACTTGTAAAGTTGAGCTGAGTCAAACAGCAGGCTTGACGTTAACTGTAATTAACAGCGCAGGTAACATTACGCAAACGGCTGTATTTGATGGCACTACTATGACCTTCACTTGTAAGGGACAAAGTGCGACTAGTACTATAGTGCAAGATTCAGAAAGTGTAACTGTTAATTGTCAAACTTTCACTGTTAATGCTGATACGATTACCTGTAAATCTACAAAAAATACGTCACATTCAGCCGATGGTACCTTTACCATAAATAGCACCGGGAATTCGTCATTCACTTCATCAGCGGATACGACAATAGCACCAACTTCAAACCTGACTATGACAGCAGCCGATTTTTCCACTACAGCAACTAGTACAGCTAAATTAACAGGTGCAACTACAACCATCACTGGCACTCAACAAGCTACTGTAACTGGCGCTGAATTAGCTCTATCAGGCAGTTCAAGCGCTACTCTAAAAGGCGCTACAATTACACTTGATGCTGATTCGACTATGTCAATTTCAGGATTAACCACGACGGTCAAAGGATCAACTACTGCTATTCAAGGTAGTCTTGTTACCTTAGGAGGATAAGGTTTATGAGTTTAGATAATGTGCCGTATCAAAATTTTCTTGAAGAACTACAAGATTTGGTGAACTTTAGACAGGAATATTCCCTGGATAATTCAGTTGCTGGAATAGAGGGTGATGATCCAGATGTAAAGCGCATAATTGAGGCGCTCGCTTTTTTTGGCGCACGAACCAAGATCACTGCTCTTCGCAGTATAGACGCGACAAATCGGCGACTGTATCAACAGTTTTTTTCATTTATGTTATCACCTTTGCCTGCAATGGTAATGCTGCAAGCCATTCCGAATGGTCATCTGACTGAAACTTTAATTGTTCCTGCCGGTACTGAGTTTGCGTTGGAACCCAAAGAAGGTGGCTTGGTAATGTTCCGCAATACTAGGACATTACGTATACTACCTATAACAATAGTTGCAGTTAAGCAAGAACTTTCAGATGGAAATGGAGTTAGGTTACTGTTGTCGTTTCAGGCTAATTTTGCACTAAATGAAGAGCCTGGGGTTATAAAACTTCATATTAATTATTTAAACGATTTTGATCTTTCACATAAGGCATTTTATTTCTTAAAAAATAATTTGAATAATGCTACTGTTCAGTTTGGACTTTATGATGAGAATCAGGCAAATACCCCTTGTGGGTTTGGTTTTAATCCTCCACCAGATGAAATTTCTAGTGACGAATTTCGTCATCCTTTAGAAATTGAAAGGAGTTATTTTCAATTTCCACAACAAGAACTTTTTTTGGAACTAGACATTCCTTCGTCCCCGCGTAACTGGAAACAATTTACTGTTATTTTTGAGTTGGACAAGCCTTGGCCTAGACAACTTCGTCTAAATCAGAGTTTATTTCAATTATTTGTGTCACCAGCTTTTAACAATATAAAGGCAATGGCACAGCCTATAATTTGTGACGGGACTCAAGAACGTTACACCATTCGACATTCAACACCAGAACTTGGTTTTAGCTTACAGAATGTACTAGGTGTTTACGAAGTAGGGCTGAAAGGTATGCTACCGTTTAGGCCAGGTATTTTAGCTGGGGGCAATGGATCCTTTGAAATAGAGCAGGGACCTCGCCAAGAAAGCCCTGCCAATTTATATTGGTTAGTCCCACATTTTCCTGCTGCCTTTGATACACCTAGGACATTACTGGTTGAAGCGTTATGGCAGCAACCCTGGTACGATCAAATAATAGAAAGCCAATATACATTTAGGTTTTATAATAAACATAATCAAGGCGTGCAATGGGATTCGATAGGTTCAATAATGCCTCATGCAGAAAATCGTCAATTAGATAATGTAACTCAATTCATCAATTTATTTACTTTGATGCATATTACTTCTTTTAACATCCATCAACTTAAAGAACTTCTTGTGGCATTGGGAAGCATAACGACTGGGATTTATAGAAATGTTTACAATAATTTGCTGAACTTGCGCCTAGATGAAGAACCTTTGGGTGAAAAATATGCTGCACAGAATAAACAAATATATTATCTACAGTTTAAGTCTGATATAACAGTGGGTATTGAAATAATTGATCCTTTCGTTTTGCATGTCGAAAGAGTTTTAGATTTGTGGATTAGTGATGTAATGGTTGAAGCTCGATGGGAAATACTTGATGAAAAAGCTGATAGTGTTTCAGAGGTAAATAAATGAATAAACAATTTTGGGAACTAATTGTATCCATTAATACTCATTTGAGAGCATTGCAATCGGAAGATAAGTCAATCGAATTTAAGATTAATGATTTGATAGAGTTGCGAAGTAAATTACGTATTGAATTAGATACCTTGCGGGAATTACTTACGGGACAATATTCTGAACGAGATGCTTACTTGGTATTATTTCCATTAGTTGCTCATTATGATGAATTCATTAGAAAATTAATTTTAACAAGTGATCAACTGAATTGGCCTTCTTTTCAAGAAGAGTTCTATAAAATAGATGATGCCGGTGATATATTTTATGACTTACTTGATGATGTATTAACTAAGCCAGAAACCTTGCCACTGGTTTATGAAATATATTTTTTCTGTTTAAGAGATGGTTTTCTGGGGCGTTATAGTGTTTATCCACAGACAATTGCTGAGTATATTAAAAAACTAAGTAAACATATTGTGCTATACCCATTACAATCAAATGCAACTCAGATTCGTACGCTATCAAAACGATTTTTTTTTCGAATCCCTAATTATTCTTATTATCTATGTGCGGCTTTATTGGTATCAGGAGTTTATTTTTTACTCCTGTTTATTGGAAGTATGTGGAAACCTTATGTATGAAAAGTAAAAAATCAGAGTCTCGATTGGATGCTTTGTTTTCCATCAGTAATTTACAGGAAAACTGGCGCTCACCATCAAAATCGGCATTTGATGTATCTTATAATAAACCCCATTCATTGATATCTGTAAAGTTTAACGAACTTACTTTTCTAATCAATAAATTTTATATTGATAGGTCTAGATTATCCGTAAAGCTAGATGAATTGAATGACAAAATTACTCAAATAGTTTCGGTTAGCGAACAAAAGTTAACCATTGATGATAAAGAAAAAACAATAGTTCTCGAAATGCTAGACCAATTGGATGGACTGCTTTGGGCTATGGAACTTTCACGAATAGACAAATGATGTCTTCTATAGAAGCTAAAATTGTTAAGTATATTTGGCGATTTGATCCAATTAATATTTTAATACTTTTAATCTATATTGGTTATGAATTAGATGAAATTTTTTTTTGTAGTCATTTTACGTGCAGTTCTCAATCGCGTTTAATTGAAGGAATTGAATTTCAAAATAATCCAAAAAAGGTGGTTATTACACTTAATTTAGGGTTGCTCGGAGGACAATCATTACTTCCGGATTATTTTTTTAAGTTAGTAAAAAATGGAACAATTGATGCACAAAAATTTGTTAAATTTTTTGGCTATTTCGACGATAGGGTTTTACGCCGTTTGTTGTTAGCAGTTTATCCTGAATTTGATGAAATTACTTTTCAGAGTTGGGAGGTTCGTAAAAGGACTGCAGTTCGGACGTTGAGACTAAATTCTACTATTACTTTACATTGGCTTTTTCAACTTGTATTTCCGGAGTTACAAGTAAGAGTTGAGAAATGCTCATTACAAAAAACCTTTGATTTAGGTTCGCCAATTCTAGGAAAAGCACACTTGGGTTTTCAATCCATATTCGGTAAGATTAAACATGTACCAGTTCTTGGAAAACGAATAACACTTATAACAGATGAAGACGAGTTTAATAATGAACCGTGGCCCCGAGAAATTGAGAATCGATTTGAGAAATTAATATGTCCACTATTTACAAGTGCTGATTTATATATTGAAATATGGCTTATTATCCGTACTCAACATACTTGGCTTAGTCTGAAGCAAAATAGTTATTTAGGGTATGAAAATATACTGGGTGGTGACGAATTTCAGTATAGGCGGATTAGAATATTTACTGGACATTTAAATTGATGTTTATCGAGGATTAAAAACTATGAGTATTTTGTTATTACAGGGGAATTTACCTGTTACGGATAATCCTGGCCTTGACTCTGTAGACCCTCGTTATGATGGTATTGTTAGTTATGTGCAAGAAGAAAATTTTATTTTAGCAATCACTTTGATAGAAGAGCTGTTTGAGGAAAATATTTTTGATATTAGAATGATTTGTTATTATCTTTACGGGTATTGGTTAGATAATAGTTTCGCTAGTCTTTATGAGGTTTTACAGTGCTTTAATAATCTTTTATCAGATAATTTTGAAGCAATTGGTCCTATTGCTAATCGCGAGAAAAATTTCGAAAAAAGTCTTAGCTGGATGATGCGACAAATTTTCAAAAAAATTACTTATGAAGAAAAGAAAAATTCGTCACTTTGGCAGCAATGGTATGCAAGTATTAGTGAAGAAGAAATTATACTTATTTTGGAAGCTGGAACAATACTTTGTGTAAACCTTACCGAGAAGCTGAATGATAATGCAGTCAATATCATTGATCAATGGAATAAAATACAGTCATGGTTAAGGGCTCTCAAAACGATGGTCGCTCGTCCACTTGCACTGATAGCAACAGAGACTGAAAGTAGTGAAGCTGATTCGCTTTTGATGGCACTAAAAGAAGATAATGACTTAACGGCTGGGTTTCAATCAGATGACTATATAAAAAGCTTTAAGGGTTATGAAGCATCTTATCACATGACACTTTTACTTAAGAAAATTGCGGCATTTGAGCGAATGGTTCATGAGAAAAAGTTTGATCGTGCCGCTTTGATTTTAGATGATATTAAGCTAAGTTTGAGCGAATTTGAACCTACGCTTTATCTACCAAAAATATTCGAAAATTTTGTTAAGTTGCAAGCGCTCAATTTTAATGAGCTGGTTGCATATCAACAACAAAGAGGCACTCTTGAATCGGAAGTTATGCAGGAGTGGTTTAAAGTGGATCTTGATGGTTTTATAAATTCATAAGAAGGTTTGATGAGCGAACTCGTGACCAGTAACGCTGTTCTGGAATGTACTTTTGGAACTGCACCCTCAACAATGGTGGTTTTACCAACTAATTTAGTACAGGTTGAAACCCCTGCTGCTAACATTTTAGATATGGTTCCTTTATGCAATATTATGCCATTTGCAATGTGTATGAGTATTGCAAACCCTACGGTAGCGGCTGCGACAGCAGCAGCATTAGGAGTGTTGACCCCAATGCCTTGCATACCAATGACTGTGGCACCTTGGACAGTAGGCGCTCCTGCCGTTCTAATTAATAACTCGCCTGCATTGACCAATGATAGTAAGTTGATGTGTTCTTGGGCGGGTGTTATAAGTATTACTTATTCTGGACAGGTTGCAGTAACAATATCATGAAATGTGAGGGTGTTTTTTTTTATCAGGATGTGAATGGAAAAGGATAATAAATTAGCGCCTTGGTCAATAGCTTCCTTTACTCTTATTGAAGCTGGTTTATGGGAAGAAGACATAAATGCAACTATCGATGCATCATGGCTTGATGCTAGTTGGCAAGATCCAGTTTTGTTTTTGAAGGCTCTACACAGTTATTCGGAACGTAGACAAGTCTGTTCTTTAAAAAGTATTCCTTTTTTTAGGTATGATTTTTATTATGATTTAATCGTACGGCATAAAGTGCAAACTACACCTGCCTATGTGTGGTTAGATAATGGTGTCTGGAGAACTTGGACTTATGCAGAATTAGGAGCTATGGTCAATGGAATCGTCGTTTCATGGGAAGACTCAGGTGTAAAGCCAGGTGATAGCCTGACTATTTTGCATCCACAAGGACCCTGTTGGATAATAGCTTTACTAGCGGGATTAAGATTAGGTGCAATTGTTTCAATGCTGCCACCTCAAGGTAATGCGTTTGTTAGTCGTCGTTTAAATAATATTAAACCAAAGTGGTTGGCAATAGATCACTTGTATAGGCATCAACTGCAACAAGTATGGCAAGATAAGGTTTTGCCCAACACAATATCATCTCTTCAACCCTCTAGGGTTTCTTACGAATATCTGAGTAATGAGATAGTTCTCCAGAGCTTTGATCCTACAAATGAAATACCTGATACGGTTTGTTCGGTTGATGCTGATACTTTTTATCTTGGTGCTCTTAGAGATGGTATATTTGCTTTAGGAATTAAATCAGGTCAAAAGTGTGCCGCTCCCGGTTGGTATGAATTAGAAAGCCAGCCGTCAATTATATTGTCGGTTTTATTGCATGGTGGGACTTGGGTACATGCTGAGCTTAGTGATATTGAAAAACAACCTGAAAAATTGCTAGATCAACAAATTGACGTAATAGGTATCAGTAAAGCTCTTCGTGATGTATTGCAAAGAAACCCACCCATCGGAGATAAGAGTTGGAGTTATTGGTTCAGACATCCTGCTGAGTCGGCAGACTTCACAGTTTGGCAAAACTTTATTCGGGATTTAAAACTAGAAACGAGTTATTCAGGTAATTTGATATGTAATACAGCTAAAGGGGGAGTAATACTTTTTTCTTCAAGAGTAAGAGGTCACGCACATTATAAAATATTTCCTGGGGCTGGACTATGCTGGCAAATTGGTATAGTCAATTCTCCAACACTGCCCTCATTAAATAGCTCGGGTCGTTTGGCATTAGGTAAAGAAAAAGAAGGCAAAATCATATGGACTGCTACGCCCTATTTATTATCTTTCTTTCACCATCAATGGTTATATGTAGGACAATATCCCCGCTTCCGTGCGGGTAGAACATACCCACGAGTTGAATTACTTGATCTACTTGTAGGCAAAGTTCCTTATGTGGCATTGGTTGAGGCATTTGTAAATGATGGTAGTTCAGATCCGAGTCAGGTATTGTTAACTTTTATGGACAATATGGATTCGACCACCTTGCATGATCTTATCAAAAGGGAGTTAGGTGATGATTTTTTACCTGATAAAATTGAAAATATAACCATACTACCAAAGCTCAATGATAAAGGTGGGGTCGATCAAAAATGGTGTCAAACTAATTATCAAACAGGCGAATTGTATCGGCGCGAGAGGAGTCCTGTCCATCGCTGTGTTTCTGAGTTAAAACAGATTATTTTAGCGCTTAATTAAGGTAATTGAATATTTGAGGCTTGAGAAGTACTTTCTATACTTGCAATAATGAATTTTTTTATATATGTTGACGTCTAAATAAGTAAATCTGATTGACCAGATCCATTAAAGATATGACTATAACAAGATCAAATGC
>CAJAHC010000608.1 GCA_903939355.1 uncultured Methylococcaceae bacterium
CATCATTATTTTAGAGATTTCTCTTATTGTGATAGTGGCATGATCCCTTGGTTATTAGTAATTGAATTGATGAGTAAAAGCGGTAATAAGTTATCAGAATTGGTCGATGCCCGTATGTTACTTTTTCCAGCCAGCGGAGAAATTAATAGAACCATTACTAACCCAGAAAAGGTTATTGAGATAGTTAAATTACATTATCAAAAAGACGCCCTACACATTGATTTTACAGATGGTCTAAGCATGGAGTTTGATAATTGGCGTTTTAATTTACGATGCTCCAATACTGAACCATTAGTGCGATTGAATGTTGAATCACGGGGTGATGAAATTTTAATGCAGCAAAAAACTAAAGAGTTATTGGACTTAATGGCTTAAGCCTTTATTGGGTAATCAATTTTTTGTTTAATTTGAGGATATGTCTTTTCTGCAAAAAAAATTTTAAACGCTGCAAGCAATAAAATGGATATGTTATATTACTTTCAATACCCACATGATATTTCAATTTTATTGAATTAATAAAATTATACTCATGTTAATTTCGTAGCTTTCTTATCAAATTAAAATCCTATGCGTAAGATGATTTCTCCAGCAGCATTGTTTCTTTTATCAGTTATTTGTATGTTAATTGGTTGTGGTGACAATAAACAACAAGATACTATCAAAGTAGGACTCATAGTTGAATTAACTGGTGATATGCCAGGTGTTGGAGCGTCGTCAAAAAACGCTGCTCAACTAGCTGTTAATGAACAGAACTCAGCTGGTGGGATTTCTATTGGCGGTAAACCTTACCAAATTGAACTAGTCGTTGAAGATAATGCTTCTAAAGCAGAACAATCGGTAGCTGCGGTTAATAAACTAATAACTCAAGATAATGTTCTTGCTATTGTTGGTCCGAATGCCAGCCTCGGTGCAATACCGGCCGCTGAAATTGCTGAATACAATAAGACACTTTTAATTACACCGTGGTCAACCAATCCAAAAACAACTTTGGACACCACTACCGGAAAACCTAAAGACTATGTCTTTCGAGCCTGTTATACAGACCCATTTGAAGGTCGTGTTTTAGCTAGATTTGTGCTTGAAAAGCTTAAAGCCAAAAAAGTAGCTGTGCTATATGATGTTGCTTCTGAGGCTCCAAAAAGTCAAGCCGATTTATTTCGCCTTACCTTTGAAGAATTGGGCGGTAAAACTGTAGCCTTTGAAACATACACTACAGGTGATCGTGATTTCTCCGCCCAATTAACTAAAATCAAAAGCGCCAACCCCGACGTTATTTTCTTGCCTGCTTATTATAATGACGTAGGTTTGATAGCTCAACAAGCACATCGTGCAGGAATTAAACAACCTTTGGTTGGTTCTGATGCTTGGAGTAGTCCTGAGTTGATTAAGCTATCAAATGGGACGGTTGAAGGTGATTATTTCGCGAATCACTATGCCAGTGATATAGCTACACCAACGGCTAAAAAATTCATTGATGCTTATACCAAGCAATATGGAAATATACCTGATGATGTAGCCGCTCTTACTTATGATTCAATGGGGCTTTTATTTGAGGCAATAAAAAAATCACCAACGCTTGATAGGAAAGTAGTTCGTGATTCCTTAGCAACATTGGCAAATTACCCAGGTGTAACGGGTAACATCCAATTTACTGCAGGATCTGGTGATCCGGTTAAAAGTGCTGTCATTATGCAAATTAAGGGTGATAAATTTGTCTGGGTTATGAACGCTGAACCGTAATGAATATGTGGAGAAAATATAATAAGGATATAAACATTGAGTGAAGGAATAGTTTATTGGTTACAACAAGCCCTAAATGCTTTCCAATTAGGTAGTATTTATGCATTAATTGCTCTTGGTTACACCATGGTTTACGGTATCTTAACCATGATTAACTTTGCTCATGGTGATGTGTTTATGATTGGCGCATTTTTTTGTTTTTTATTATCAAGCATGTTGGGTTTAAGCTTTATACCGACTTTGTTACTGACCATGTTGGGCACAGCTCTTCTAGGTGTAATAATTGAACGATTGGCTTATAAGCCTCTACGCCAAGCCCCAAAGGTATCAGCTATTATCACAGCACTTGGTGTAGGAATGTTTCTGGAAAATTTCACATTGGCCTTGGCTCCTTATCCAAAGCAAATCCCCCTGTTAATAGAAAATGTTACGTGGGATTTTTATGGTATAGCGATTTCATCTATACAGATTGTAATTATCAGCTTGTCATTGATTTTGATGTTTTTATTGGACTATATAGTTCAACGTACTTCAATAGGTATGGCCATGCGTGCCATATCTTGGGATAAAACCTTCGTACCTTTGATGGGTATTCCAGTTGATCTAATTGTTTCAATTACCTTTGCCATTGGCGCAGGTTTGGCTGGAGCTGCTGGCACTATGTATGCCTTGGCATATCCAGTTATTGATCCTTATATGGGAGTCATGGTGGGTTGGAAAGCATTTATTTGTGCTGTAGTAGGGGGCATCGGTAATATACGTGGCGCAATGATAGGGGCATTTATTCTCGGGACAGTTGAAATTATGGTAGTGGCTTTCTTTCCTTCAACATTCAGGGATTTCGTTGCTTTCTCTCTGTTAATGCTATTAATCATGATCCGCCCTTACGGTATCTTAGGAAAACCACGAATTCAGAAAGTATGAATGTCTTGTTAATTAAACAGTGGAATTCATTACTGGAAAATGACTGGCTTGTATCAGTTCTATTGATTATAGGGCTCGGGCTTTCCTTTGCTATTCCTGAATATAATCTTCTTAGTGTATATGTTCAACTGATCTTGATGTATGTAGGTATCAATATCATCCTTGCTGTGAGTTTAAACCTTGTGAATGGATATATGGGTGAGTTTTCTCTAGCTCATGCCGGATTTATGGCTGTTGGTGCTTATAGTTCTGTATTGTTAACAATGAAAGTATTACCGGTATCTGACTTTCCATTACTATTTCCATGTGCTGTTCTTATCGGAGGATTGGTAGCGGCTCTATTCGGTATGGTAGTAGCTATTCCGTCATTTAAAGTTAGAGGTGATTATCTGGCTATTATCACTTTGGCCTTCTTAATGATTGTTAAATCGATGATCGAGAATATTGATTTTATGGGTGGACCTCGAGGGATACCTGGCATCATGAGGTTAACTACTCTGCCTTGGGTGTTTTTTTGGACAGTAACATTAGTGTGGATTGTTCGTAACTTCGTCTATTCCAAATATGGGCGTGCAGTAATGGCAATAAGGGAGGATGAAATTGCCAGTGACTTAATGAGTGTTAACACCAAACAAGTTAAATTTTTTGCCTTTATGTTGTCATCTTTTTGTGCCGGTATCGCTGGTGCCTTATTTTCCCATTTATTGCAATTTATTAGTCCCAGAATTTTTGACATTACCAAATCAACTGACATTCTTATAATGGTTTACTTAGGTGGTATTGCATCATTAGGAGGGTCAATTTTAGGTGCAACGCTTTATACCGTTTTGTTAGAAATACTCAGACCCTCTACCATGGCAGCCTTATTATCATGGTTACCTTCTTTTGTGTTTGATCCATTGCAAGCTCAGTTGATAAACCATTTAGGAACTTGGAGAATGGTGATCATGCCCTTGGCATTAATTCTGGTTATGCTTTACTGGCCACGAGGAATTATGGGTTTACGAGAGTTTCGTGGATTTATACCTAGGGCTGATAAAAAAGCTCATAGCCATAATGTTCATGATAGGGATATCCCGTATGACAATTCTGATTGCCGATAAAGTTGGGCATCAGTTCGGTGGTTTATCCGCAGTCACTGATTTCAATTTAAACCTCCATTACGGCGATTTGATGGGTATCATTGGGCCCAATGGAGCTGGTAAAACGACAATATTCAACCTGATTACAGGTGTTTATCAAGCTAGTGAAGGTAGTATTTTTTTCAAAGGAATTGAGATTGTAGGTAAACAACCTAATCAAATTGCAGCCTTACGAATTGGACGAACCTTTCAAAATATACGGTTATTTCGTGAATTATCGGTGTTGGATAACGTAAGAATTGCACATTATGCACAAGCCAATTACAGTCTCTTAGAGGGCTTGCTGCACTTGGGTCGATATCAAAAAGAAGAGCAACGGATTATTAATAACTCTCGACAGTTACTTTCTATATTTAAATTGGAGCATGTCGCAGGAGAATTAGCCAAGAATTTACCTTACGGTTTACAGCGTCGTCTTGAAATAGCAAGAGCATTAGCTATATCCCCAGAATTATTGTTGCTCGATGAGCCAGCAGCCGGTATGAATCCACATGAAATAGAAGAACTTATGGTCCTGATTCAATGGGTTCGTCAAGAATTTAAGTTAACAATTTTGCTAATTGAGCACCAGATGAAACTGGTAATGGGCATATGTGAGCGCATCCAGGTTTTAGATTTTGGTGAGACATTAGCTGAAGGTCCACCTAGCATGATTCAGAATCATCCCAAAGTATTGGAAGCTTACTTAGGCGAGATTCCTGGATGATGAGTAAAGCTATTGATCTAAATTCTAACCTACAGTTGGAAGTTTGTGATTTGGAAGTGCACTACGAGGCTATTAAAGCATTACATGGTTTATCATTTACAATCGCCAAGGGTGAAATTGTTACACTTATTGGTGCAAATGGAGCTGGGAAAAGTTCAATTTTGCGAGCGATATCTGGATTGACACCATTTACTGGCGGTATTTTTTTTGAAGGTCAAAACCTTAAATCAGTGCCGGCACACTCAATAGTAGGATTAGGCATTGCTCATGTGCCTGAAGGTCGTGGGGTTTTTGGTAATTTAACAGTCAAAGAAAACCTACAGTTAGCGACCTGGCAGCGAAAAGATAAAGCAGAAATTAATGCAGACTATGACCGTATATTCACTATTTTCCCTAAGCTAAAAATTCGTCATAAACAATTTGCAGGGACATTGTCAGGGGGGGAGCAACAAATGCTTGTTGTAGGGCGAGCATTAATGAGTAGAGGACGACTTTTACTTTTGGATGAGCCTTCTATGGGTTTAGCGCCAAAATTGGTTCAAGAGATATTTCATATTATTAAAGATATTAATAGTACAGGGACTACCATTTTACTTGTTGAACAAAATGCAAATATGGCTTTACGAATAGCTTCCAGAGCTTATGTGCTTGAGGCCGGTCGTATCGTACTGGCCGGTACTGGGTTAGAGTTGTTGGGTAATCCCAGAATAAAGTCGGCATATTTAGGATCCTGAGCCTATTCAACTTTAAATTTATTTTATAGCTTGCTTATGTACTCATTTATTAATTGCTAAAAAATAAGTTAGATTCTGAGTTTTTGTCAACATACTAATTAATGCCTTCTCGTACCCATTTAAAAATGAAGCTACTATTTATTCTAATCTTTAAGATTCTTATTATCAACTTAACGACTCAAGCTGTTAATGCTACGGAAAACAGATTAGGAGCTTTCTCAAAAGTTGGTATCCCACCAGTAGGTTCACAGATTGTTACCGTTGGGTTTTACCCAAGATCCGCTTATGATCTTGACATGGCAGCCAGCACATTCCATTTGCACACTTATATTTGGATGCGATGGAAAGGTAGTATTGATCCAACCGAGACAATGGAGATTATTAATGCTGTAGATCAATCTGATCTGATTAAAAAAAATATACTTAAGCAGCCAGCTATTGAGAGTGATGGTAGTAAATATCAAATTATGGATGTTGAAAGCCGATTTAATCATACTTTTTTGTTAGATAAATTTCCACTTGATAGTCATAAATTGAGTATTCTACTTGAGGATACTTCTCATGGTTTGAATCAAATTTTTTATGTTATTGATTATAAGAATAGTGGTTATGGGACTCGCTTAAATCTTCCTGGTTGGCTTCTTAATAATTGGAACGCTGAGATATTATCTCATGATTATGGAACATCTTTTGGAGATGATAAAGGTGTTGCAGGTGGCTCAATTTATTCAACTGCACGATTTGATATTAATATTTCCAGACCAGTAAGTTATTTCTATTGGAAATTATTACTGCCACTAACCATAGTTCTCTGTGGAGCTTGGATCGTATTGTTACTTGAGCCCAGCCAAATTGAGGTGCGCACAGGTTTACCTGCCACTGCTTTATTAACAACTGTATTTCTTCAACAGAGCTATTCTGACCATTTACCTCAAGTAGGATATTTGGTGCTTATGGATAAATTTTATGTTGTAGCTTATTCACTAATCTTTATAACTTTGATTAGGGTAATATTTACTGCTACTTCATTCGATAGCAAAAACACTGATTTGAGGCATACGTTTAGGATAAAACGAGGTGATAGAGTTTTGCTTATTTTACAGATAACAGTATTTATTATTGTATTGTTCACGCTTGAATTTATGACGGGATAGTTGAGGTTTTGAAATACCTTTAAATTACTCGAAATAAGACTACCGTTATTGACATGCTGGATTAGAGATTGAAATATTGATTACTTTAAAAGCTCAATTAATTGATCTACTTCTTTAACTTCTGTTGCAAAGCTGGTTACCAAACGAACCAATGATTCATTTGGACCTAATAATCCAAGTTTCGAACGTGGTAAATTCCAATTGTAAAATACGGCACCTTTCTTCTGAAGTTCTTCAGCGTAGGTTTTATCCAAAATACAGAATACTTCATTTGTTTCAGTCGGCCATGCAATTCGTGCATGCTTAGAATTAACGATACCCTTTTGAAGTTGCATAGCCATATTATTAGAATGATTGGCCATGTTTATCCACAGGTTATCTTGTAAATATGCATCAAATTGTGCTGCAATAAATCGGCTTTTAGATAAAAGTTGTGCGGCGCGTTTTCGAATAAATGGTAAGTCTTTTGATAAATCTGGATTCATAAATATCAGAGCTTCAGCACACCAGCAACCATTTTTTGTTGCACCGAAAGATAATATGTCCACACCCCTTTTCCAAGTCATTTCTGCGGGTGTCATTTTCAATGCAACCACAGCATTTGCAAAACGGGCACCATCCATATGCAGAGGTAGGCGGTATCTTTTTGCAATGTTTGCAATTTCATCTATTTCATGAGGGAGATACAACGTGCCAATTTCACTGGCTTGGGTAA
>CAJAHC010000609.1 GCA_903939355.1 uncultured Methylococcaceae bacterium
CCGATCTTACATATGTTCAGCGAATACTAAAGCAATCGCCCCCACAAGTCATATTCATCGGCTTCCTCAAGAATAACATCTACAAAATCCCCCACTTTAAGATGCGTTGCTCCATCAATAAATACCTGCCCATCAATTTCTGGTGCATCGGCTTTACTTCTTGCTACGGCACCTTCTTCTACCACTTCATCAATAAGAACAGTTTCAATGCGACCCACACGCTGCTGTAGTCGCTCAGAACTAATATCCGCTTGATGCGCCATGAAGCGAGCCAAGCGCTCTTGCTTAACCTCTTCAGGAATTAAATTCGGCAAATCATTGGCAACCGCTCCCTTTACTGGAGAATAAGCAAAACAGCCTACTCTATCAAGCTGTGCTTCCGTCATAAACTCCAGTAATTGATCAAATTCCTGCTCAGTTTCCCCAGGAAAACCAACAATAAATGTACTGCGCAAAGTAATATCAGGGCAGATTTCTCGCCAAGCCTTAATTCGCTCTAAATTGTTTTGGCTTGCTGCGGGACGTTTCATCAACTTAAGAATACGGCTATTGGCATGTTGAAAAGGGATATCCAGATAAGGTAATACTTTACCCGCAGCCATTAGCGGAATAACTTCATCGACATGAGGATACGGATAAACATAATGCATACGCACCCAAATACCTAAATCACCCAGCGCCTCCGCTAAATCATAAAAGCGTGTTTTTACTAAACGTCCTTTCCAATCACAGCTTAAATATTTCAAATCCAAACCATAAGCGCTGGTATCTTGCGAAACCACCAATAATTCTTTTACACCTGCATTAGCCAAACGTTCTGCTTCCTTCAAAACATCATCAACGGGGCGACTGACCAAATCCCCACGCATGGATGGAATAATACAAAACGTACAGCGATGATTACAACCTTCAGATATCTTTAAATAGGCATAATGATTAGGCGTTAACTTTATTCCTTGAGGTGGCAAGAGATTAGTAAAAGGATCATGCCTAGGCGGCAAATGTTCATGAACAGAAGCCAAAACCTGCTCTAAAGAATGCGCGCCTGTAACTTTCAAGACCTGAGGATGGCGTGCTCTTATTTCGTCTTCTCTGGCCCCCAAACACCCGGTAACTATAACCTTACCATTTTTAGCTAGCGCCTCTCCAATACTGTCCAAAGACTCCTCAACAGCCGCGTCAATAAATCCGCAAGTATTTACAATCACCAAGTCTGCATCTTGATAAGTTGGAGAAATATCATAACCTTCTGATTTAAGCTGGGTTAAAATTCTCTCGCTATCAACTAGGGCTTTTGGACAGCCCAAACTAATAAAGCCAACGGTAGGTATCTTGCTCATAAGTATCTGCTAAGTATATGGTGAATAATTTATTTTTTGAAAATAAGTGCACAACTTAGCATTCTATCATCATAGCTGAACTCCAAATAATCAAAGCATCTATTTCGCAATTGAGCATACTTACTAAAGTGATAACTTCAACCCCTATCTCTCAAGTAGACTACAATAAAACATATTTAAAACATATAGTTAAGATTTATAAGCAGTGATACGTTCTTCATTTAACGCATTAAAATTAACTAAG
>CAJAHC010000610.1 GCA_903939355.1 uncultured Methylococcaceae bacterium
CCACATTCCATCCTTTATTAATAACTTTTACACTTCCATCGTTATTCATTGAATAGTTAGCGGAAATATTATTTAGCCCTCTTTCAAATCTATGATCCAAGCGCGCTATTTCGTACCAACCCCCCAAATATCTATTTAAGGCAAAATTATTGACCGCCTTAAGATCATTCGGAATACCTGTGCATCCAAGTAGTATTTGCGTAAACAAAACAATAATTAAATAATTTATTTTCATAGCTGATTGTTAAAATGACTATATGTGTTGATTATTTTGGTTCGTTATTTGTTTGTGTTGGGCTAATTTTTTCTATTTCAATAAATCCATAGACAAGATGAGAAATGCCAGTGTAAAGAAAAAACAGGCGAAAATTTTGATCAAATTCTATTGCATTAATCTCGGCATAAAACTCAAGCGATCCAATCAGTAATATCAAAAAAAAACCAACAGCCAACATGAGTCGTGCGTTTTTGGTTAGGAAACAATAGAGTAAAATCGCTAACTCGTTTATTGCTAAATACACCATTATGACGCGTATATTATTCCCTATGGCACCATAAAGGTCTTCGTTAAATTCGAATATAGAATGGTTTTCTGTGGCTGATAGAAGACACCCTCCCACTAAAACAATGGCAGAAATATAAAAATTTATTTTGAAAAATACACTGATACTGTGAAAAAATTTTATGCTCATTTTTTTATAAAAAAAGACCCTCTCATAGAAATGTTGAGAGGGTATATAGAGGAGGACGATAGTGTTCCCTTCGAAATTAACTTATTCAAAGGTTCTACAATAGGAAAGCTTACTGCCTTTATAGTGTGTAATAAAAACAGCAGTAAATTTTACTATAAGTTAACTGTACAAAATGATTTTGTCAAACTATAGTTGGACAAAACTTGTGCAGTCTTGTTTAAGAGTCAATTTATAAAGTTACTGAAGATAAACGTTTTTTAGATCTTGTTACTATAATTGCCATTGAAGAGGACTTAAAAGATATATTTGTTATGGGTGGCACAAGTTTTTTTGAGGCACTTTGATCCCATGTTTATAGGGTGCCATGCATTAATAAATACAATTAGATCGTTATTGGCTTAACAAATAATTGCGGTTCTAAAAATATTTGGAATCTACATTGAGACAGTGTCCAATCCAGCAACTAAACCTGTAGAAAATTTTAAGTTCAACTGAGTTTTTATAAGGGTTGTAAATAATATAACTATCAAGGTATTATTGTATTTGTTATGCTTATAATTTTAAAAAAGTTACAAAGTAGCATTCAACTTACACATTTATGGGAGTTGGTTTTGCCATAATTGATGATAAATATAATAAAAACTGGAGGAAGGTATGTTTAAAATGCGCACGTTAGTCACTGCACTGGCATTGGTAAGTTCTATATCGGTAGCGTCGGCGTGGGAAACACTCCCCACATCAGCTCCAGCACCAGCAGACAACCCGACAACCGCAGAAAAAATAGAACTTGGTAAAATGCTTTATCATGATCCTCGCTTATCTTCTACAGGCACAGTTTCTTGTGCATCATGTCATAACACGATGTTGGGTGGTGAAGATAATAGACCAAACTCTATGGGCGTTAATGGTCAGACAGGTGGCCGTAGTGCCCCAACAGTATGGAACTCAGCATTTAATGACGTGCAGTTTTGGGATGGTAGAGCTGCAAGTCTTGAAGCTCAGGCAGCAGGGCCAGTTACCAATCCAATTGAAATGGGCATGAAAAGTTGGGATGATGTCGTTGCCCGTTTAAAGACAATTCATGGTTACCAAGTTGCTTTTGAACAAGCTTTTGGTGGTAATGCCATTACTAAAGACAACGCCACTAAAGCTATTGCAGCTTATGAACGAACATTAATTACTCCCAATAGTCCTTATGATAACTATGTTTCTGGCGATAAATCTGCGTTAACTGATCAGCAAGTGCGTGGCATGAATAAGGTTTTAGAATTAGGTTGTACTGGATGTCATAGTGGCCCAGCGTTTAATGGACCAGGGATGTTTCAAAAGTTCCCCATTCATAGCAATGCTTTTTATGCAGCAAAATATCATTTCAAAGATGATAAAGGTTTGGCTGAAGTTACCAAAAAAGCGGATGATGCGCATATGTGGAAAGTACCAACATTACGCAACATTGCCCTAACGGCGCCTTATTTCCATAATGGTATTGTTAAAACCTTAGGTGAAGCCGTAACAGTGATGGCTAAAGTGCAATTGGACAAAGATTTGTCGAAAGAAGATGTAGCTGATATTGTTGCATTCTTAAATGGTTTAACGGGTGAGTTCCCTAAACAAACCATGCCTGTATTACCTGCAACCCCAGGCACAACGTTTAATTAATCATATCAAGTAGAGGTGCGCTATACACCTCTACTTATTCCTCCGAGTTCAAGTTTTTTAATGGCTTAATGAGCTTCAAATTAATTTAGTTCACTAATTTTATTCAAATATTAATTTCCATTCCTGAAAATATTGAAAACGTATAGCAAAGTTTAAATTTTTAGTCACCGATTGTCGGAGGCATTAAAGTGGTTCTTGTTAGATTTTCTGACCTTTCGAGCATGAAGCCCGAAAAAATTTTTCACAAAAATAGAGACTCTCCAAATATCTCTGACAAATTATTGGAAGTAATTCTTAGTGTATTTGATAAATAGGTGTTGTAGAAATTCGCACATCAATCTGTTTTGATAGTTCTTTATAGGCAGTGCTATCAACAGACTGATAGCGCTGATTAAATTCCGCTTTGTCCATGTGCTCAGGAAGATCTCTGGGGTCTGGCATGAAATCGGTGTAGTCCTTGATTTCCGACATCGCTTTTTGAATTTTTCGTGCATTTTCAGGCGATGACGTGGCTATTTCTCCAAAATGAGTACCCGCTTTATCAGCTGCTAGATCAATAAAACTAAAACCACTACCTCCATTAGCATCATTCAATTCTTTTTCTTCACCAACAGCTTTTGCAATTTGGCCATTGATAGATGATGTAATGGCTGCAGAGGCAATGAAGTGTTGAGCAAGATCAATTCTCTTGTATAAAAACGTTGGGTAATTTTTCTTTGACGTAAATTTTGAATTCGTAAAGGCAAGAAGTTTATTATCTTTGTTATTTACATAATTATTAGCCGCAATAATAACTAATTTATTTTGTTCTATAGCATTTTCTAATGTAGAACGTTGGAGAGCTAATTCAAATAAAGGTTTTAATAATTCAGCAAGTGATAATCGCCAAGCCGGATCATGTCGTAGTAATACATCGTTTATTTTCTGTTGATAAATATGGAGCTCTTGGTTGTTAGAGTCTTGTGTAAGAAAATTTTGAGCGTGAATTAATGATTCTTTACTAGAGTAATATGTGATGGAAATTTTTTGTTTATCAATTTTAACAATTTTAATTGGTTGCGTTGCGAGTATAAAATACTCATTCAATGAGCTGTATTTAATGACTTTATCGATAATAAACGCTGCGAATTTCGCGGGAAGTAATAATTTTCCCGCTTTAAACTTAGTAAGTTCAGGTAGATTATTATCTTTTTCAACAGCTAATCTAAAGCTAATATTTACATATTGCCCATAACTATTTTTTGGTAATGTCATGGTTACAGTAAATCTTAATACGTTATTTATAAGCTCTATTTTTACAGCGCTTTTACTGTACCTGTTTAATAAATAATTGGCAGCGAGGTTCAGGTCTAGTTGAGACAGTTCGATAGTGCCAATTTCATCAGGTTTAGTTTTTGCTCCTTCATGCAATAATTTTCTTGCTCTAATAACATCATCTTGGGTTAGTGTCCAACCGACAGCGATGTCTGGTTGATCACTTATCCCAAAAAATGCCAGCATTACAAGTATTATCAATATAATGCTTAGCATAAATAAAATAGAGCGTAGTATTATCTTCATTAGACTCTATGCAAATTCAAATGTGAATCCAGCAGATTTAAGGTATTCCGCTTCTTGAATTAAGTCAGCATGAGTAAGTGGTGACTGGCTTAACCAAGAATCAGGGAACTTTAAGTTAATTTTAAAATTGGCAATAGTGATTTTAAAACTAGGAAGTTCATCATCATGCCGGTTTCGGCGTAGTAGAACTGCTAATCGAAGAACTACAGTCAAGTAAGGTGCTGATACATTCCAGGGTGTAGGTAATTCATTAAATAGTTGAAGTGAGAATTTGCGACGATGTGATCTTATAATAGATGCTAGGAGAATCTGATCTTGCGTGGAAAAGCCCGCTAAATCTGCATGTTCAATAATATAAGCACTATGTTTGTGATATTGACTATGCGCTATATCAATACCTATTTCGTGTAAATCAGCGGCCCATTCTAAAAACTGTGAACCGTTCACATCATTGGACCAACTACAATTACCATGCAATTGCTTTAATATAAGTGAAATGGTTTGTTTAATCCGTAAGGCATGCATTTTATCAGTACGATATCGCTCGGTTACAGACTGAACAGTTATTGAGCGCATATCATGATTATAAATTCGGCCCAAAAGATCCTGAATAAGACCTTCTCTTAAAGCTCCGTCAGCAACAGTCATTTGCTCAATTCCTAGGCTTTTAAAAGTAGCATAAACTATGGCGACTCCACCAGCAAATACCGGTAATCGTTCTTGGTCCAGGGTTGGTAAATTTATTTCATTGATATGATTGCATTGATTGAGATACATAACCAGTTTTTCCAATCCCTGTCTGGTTATACTGTTATTACTCCAATTATTTGCTTGTAGAACTTTTGCAATTGATCGTAAACTTCCTGAGGCACCTATAG
>CAJAHC010000611.1 GCA_903939355.1 uncultured Methylococcaceae bacterium
CAAATTAAAATCTGCAATGATCTACCCAATAATTATATTGGTAGTCATTGTTGTAGTTGTAGTACTGATGATGATGGTACTCATACCTTCCATGGCTCAAATTTATGGTGACTTTGGAGCTGAATTACCATTGGTTACAAGAATGTTGATGAGTATGAGCTCGTTCTTTATTGGCTATTGGTGGGCAATCTTGGTTGTTATCGCCGTATTGGTAATCGGAGGCAAATATTATCTCGATTCACCAAAAGGAAAAAGAAGTTGGGATAAATTAGTTTTGAAAATTCCCATTATTGGAGGGATCATTACAAAGATGCAGTTATCACAATTTACAAGAATATTGGCCCTACTCCTTGGAAGTGGATTATCAATTATTAAAGCTTTGGAATTAACCGCTTCTTCACTCAGTAATAGTATGTTTAGAGATACAATTATTGAAGCCAAATCTGAAGTTGAGAAAGGTGGTGCCTTAGCATTGCCAATTGCAAGAAGCGAATACTTCCCCCTACTCGTTAGCAGTATGATTGCGGTTGGAGAAGAGACAGGAGAAATTGATGCGGTATTAACAAAGGTGTCACAATATTACAAGGAAGAGGTTGATGTGGCTACTACAAATATGGCATCGGTGTTGGAGCCGGTATTCCTAATTATCATGGGATTGGCAATCGGATTTATTGCTTTAGGCGTTTATATGCCTATGTTCCAACTGTCTTCAGCGATAGGTTAAATCGTCATTGACAAGGTATTAAAAGTTTTGTAATCTTAAATTAGTTAAATTAATAAACTGTCTAATTAAACATGAGAAAGAATCTCTATGAAGCATTCACATTAGTAGAAATGCTTATCGTTATGGGTATCCTTATTATCTTGATGGCTGTAGGTATCACTGCTGGAAGATTTGCTATCAATAGAGCTAATGATGTTGCACATCAGAATGTTGTAGATCAGATTTATACTGCTTTACAGGCATATTATACTGATAACAGAGAGTTCCCTGATGATGGTGTTACTAATACTCCTGAATATTTGATATCTACGGATGCTTTATTAGGCAGATATATGGATCAAGGTGCTTTCAATGGTGGTACAGGAGCAACATACTATTTTGCTGCCTCTGATGATCAACAGGAAGTTCTAGTATGTGTTTCTAAAGGTGGTGTAGACGATGACAAAGGATTAGGTTACTACTGTAATGGTAATAGCTTCGGATCAACAAATATCGTAACACCTGCTATTACAAGTAAAGATGTTGCTACAGGAAATACATTCTTGACAGGTGGTGCAGGCTTAACGCAGTCTGATTGGGATGGAAAAGTTTGGAACTAGTATAGCTTTATTGTGAATTTAAAAACCCCTCGCTATGAGGGGTTTTTTATTTAACTCAACAGTATATAATTAGAACATGATTATCACATATATGTGTATCTTCTGTATTGGTGCAGCACTCGCGAGCTTCATTAATGCTACGCTCTACAGAATAGAAAAAAAATTTAAATGGAAAGAATTGTTAACTCAGAGCTCACACTGTGAGACTTGTAAGCATTCACTCTCTTGGATAGATTTATTCCCTATTTTGGGTTTCCTAATCAACCAAGGAAAATGTAAATATTGTGGGGCAAAAATTAACCCATACTATCCAATTTCGGAATTCATTTTAGG
>CAJAHC010000612.1 GCA_903939355.1 uncultured Methylococcaceae bacterium
AAGATAATTGCATCCCATAACGTAGAGGTGGCATTCGAGGAACATTACTACCTTGCGTAAAGGTGCCACGGGTATAGTCGCCAAAGAAAGTTAAATCAATTGCGCCGTAACCATTTTGCATTAATGGCATTATTGATTTGGCTTCAAAGCCCCTGAAAATTGCGTTGGCTTGGCTAATTTGATAAACAGGAATGCATTCGCCTGGGTTTGCACATGTGCTTTCAAAGTTTTCAATATTTTCATTAAATACCGAGCCTGTATTTTGCTCATAGATGTAATTATTGACCCAATTGTTAAAGAAATTGACTTCAGAGGTAAGCCAGTCAGTGTTAAATTTATAGCCTAAATCCAGGTTATAGGAGACTTCTTTTTGCAGGTTTACATCACCTAATTCATAACTCATGGTGGCTTCATGAACGCCGTTAGCAAATAATTCTTGTATTTGCGGAGCTCTTTGCGACTGGGTGACTGCCACACTCAGTTGATGTTGTTTGGTAACATCCCATAATGCTGAAACCGATCCACTTAGTGGGACATAAGACAGACTTTCGTATTCTGTTTCCGGACTATAGCCTTGCCACTCTCCACGTAAACCTAATTCGTAGGTGATGTCCTTTATCGAGAAAGACTCGACGGCAAATAAACCATAGGAATCAATAGCGGTTTTTGGAACGAGTGCTTCTGCGCCTAAGGCAGAGAATTGACTGTTGAGAGATTGGAAACCCATGACGCCTTTTACTAAACCTACAGGTTGATGCTCGAGTTCCATACGACTTTCAAAGGACTTGTTGAGAAACGTTGTAGCAACTTCGCCGTTGTCCAGTTCAACATGCTTATAATCGGTATAACCCATTTTCATACGTAATTCTTTAGCAAAGGCAAAAGGGTTATTTAGTTGTCCTTTAAGATCATACTTGGTTTGATTCATCTGAATTCTTACTGGATCACTTCCTGTGCCATTGGGAGGTATGCCATAATTTTGATCTAGACTGTTAATGGCAGCGCCAAGCAGTCCGACGTCACCTACCATCGAAGCGCCTGCAGTGCCCCCCTGTGAGCGTGCATTTGTATTATTAATAACGCCATAAGGATTAGTCAGTATTGATCCTTCAAGTTCTGGATTTTGTTGATAGACAGCAGCCTCATCTATTTGAAGTCCGCCAATATGCGTATTGCCCTGGTCGTTATAAAAACCATCAAGGTGAAAAGCAAACAGGTCTTTACCACCATCAAGTTTGAGTGCGCTTGAAGTTAAATCGGTGACTGAGTCATAACGTTGTTCTGCTGCGCCACCTAATAATTTGTCTGGAACTTTTTCAGGCATACGATTATCGATAACATTAACTATGCCGCCAATAGCGCCATTTCCATATAGTAAGGTTGATGGACCACGGAGCACTTCAATGCGTTCAGCAATTATGGGGTTAACACCAGTGGCATGATCAGGACTTAAGGAGGATGCATCGTTATTGCCCAAGCTATTTTGCAAGACGCGAACCCTTGGCCCTGCTTGCCCACGAATTACCGGCGTGCCAACGCCAGGGCCAAATGATTGGCTGGTAATGCCGAGTTCATTTTTTAGAGTATCACCCAGTGTAGTGCCAATTTTAGTTCGTAATTCATCGCCTGATAAAACGGTTACTGGCCTTGCTGATTTTGATGTGTATTGCTTTATGCCTGTGCTGGTAATCAGTACATCGTCTAATTTGTATATGTCATTATCATTAGTTTCTACTAAATCCCTCTTTAAAACCTCTGAAAGATCTTTAGGTGTTTTGAGCTTATCGGGCGAATTTGATTTATTGTTTTTTATTAAATTTTGATCATTCGTTTTTATGGTGTCTTTTGATACTTTATTTTTAATAGTAGGCTTCAATTCATTTACATAGTCAGCAGCCAATAGATTAGAACTTATTAGGCCAATTGATAAGATAAAAATAATTTTCTTTTTATACATAAGAAATACTAGTTATGAAAATGTTTTATTTAAAAAAATGGGTTTACGTTGAAAATTTGCCACAATATTGAGAATAAGTTGGGCGTTGTGTTCGAAAGCGGTAATTATAGGATATGTTATAATATAACACTATGCAAGGAGATATTTTAATTGCGTGATAAGAATTTGTAGTTGGTTAGTTAAAGTAAGGAAGCCGTGGAAAATATTGTTTGGGTAAGAAAAGGTAATTAATGTCGGATTTGTATTTGGGTAAAGCTAGTTGGGTGAGTAGTGTAAAATTAACCCTTAACTCGAGTAATTTTTAAAACGATAGGTAATTCTTTTAATTTACGCATTACCTTGGCTAAATGGACGCGATCTTTAACCGTTAGTGTGATCAAGTCGATGCAAACACGATCATCTTGATCAACAACGGTAACATTTTCAATGTTGGAGTCCCGTTCAGAAATAGTGGAGGCAATGGTTGCCAATGCACCACGTTGATTGAGTATTTCTATTCTTAGTTCGGTTGAAAAATCACCGATGGCATCTTTGCACCACTCGACATCTAGCCAATTATTATGTTTTTTGCGAACAATAGTCCTATTACGACATTCGTGATGGTGAACTACGATACCTTTGCCAGGGTTAAAGTAGCCTATTATTGAGTCGCCAGGGATAGGCCTACAACATTTTGCTAATGTTATCACCATGCCTTCTGTGCCTTTTATAATCAAGGGAGATTGTCTGAATCTTTCAGTATTATCTAACTTAATATTGGCATTAAGATCTGCTTGTGTAAGGCGCTTTGCAATTAAAAATGGCATTTTATTGCCTAATCCTATGTCTTCCAACAAATCATTCATTGACGGCATAGTCATGACTTTAAGAAATGCTTGTATACGATCTTCCTCAATATTTTCCAGATGAATATGCATGGATTGCAATTCTTTTTCTAATAATCGTCGGCCTAAGCTGATAGCTTCTTGTTGTTTGAAATGTTTTAAATGGTTGCGAATACTTGAGCGAGCTTTTACAGTGGTTACGTAATTGAGCCAAAGTGCGTTCGGTCTAGCCCAAGATGCAGTAATTATTTCTACTGTCATACCATTTTCAAGTTTCGTTTGTAAAGGGACTAGTTGTTTGTCAATCCGGGCAGATACGCAAGCATTACCAATGTCAGTATGAACGGCGTAGGCAAAATCAATGATTGTCGAACCTCTGGGGATTTTAATAATGCTCCCCTTGGGAGTGAAGACAAATACTTCTTGGGGGAACAGGTCTACTTTCAAGTTATCAATAAATTCGAGGGAATCTCCCACGGTCTTTTGGATTTCCAATAAGTCTCTTAACCATTCGTTGGCTCTTGCCTGAAATTTTTCTGTTTGATCGTCATCAGATTTATATAGCCAGTGCGCGGCAATTCCAGATTCCGCCATACGATGCATTTCATGGGTTCTAATTTGGATCTCAATAGGTGCACCATAAGGGCCGATTACTATAGTGTGTAGAGATTGATAGCCATTAGCTTTGGGTAAGGCGATATAGTCTTTAAATCGGCCCGGTATGGGCTTGTATAAATTATGAATGACACCCAATGCACGATAACAGGCATCTACATTTTCACAAAAAATTCGAAAAGCATATAGATCAAAAATAGAAGATAAAGAAATTTTTTTTAAGTGCATTTTTTGATAAATGCTATAGATATTTTTTTCGCGTCCAGATACTTCAGAATCTAAAAAAGCCTGCTCTAGGCGTTTTTTGATGGTACTTTCGATAGTTGCAACAACCTTACTGCGGTTGCCTCGTGCTTTTTTTATAGCTGTAATCAATACTGCATAACGCATCGGATACATAGCTTTAAAACTGAGTTCCTCCAGTTTATGGCGAATTTTATTCATACCCAAGCGGTTGGCAATTGGGCCATAAATATCCAAAGTTTCACGAGCAATACGGCGTTTTTTTTCTGCAGGCATGGCACCTAATGTCTGCATGTTATGTAATCGATCAGCTAATTTAACCAAAATTACGCGCAAGTCTTTACCCATGGCAAGAAACATTTTGCGTACGTTTTCTGCCTGTGCTTCTGCACGAGTTTGAGACTTGCCGTCAATTTTTGTTAGTTTTGTAACACCGTCTACCAGTTCAGCAACTTCTGGACTGAACTGAAGGGCCAGTTCTTTTTTACTGATTGGAGTGTCTTCAAGGACATCATGAAGAATTGCTGCCATGATGCCGCTTGCATCCATACGCATTTCTGCGAGCATGATAGCAACAGAGATTGGGTGGCAAATATAAGCTTCACCACTCATGCGAAATTGACCTGAATGTGCATCCGCGCTAAATTCATAAGCACGGACACAATCATTAATTTGAGATTGATCTAAATAGCCGGATAGGGTGCTGCATAATTGTAAAATCAGTTCGTCCTGAAGACACTTTGATTCAATGGTGTCGGCTATTTTCGACATAAAAAAGAATTTAGAACATGGGGTTGTGGTCGTGCATTTCACCCACACGATGAAGAAGAGCAATGTTTTCTGTAGTAACATGACCCGCAGCGATTTCTCGCAAAGCAAGAACCGTGTCTTTATCCTTTCCACGAGGTAGAAACTCAGTTGCACCATGGCTTAATTGGCGAGCTCTTGTGCTTGCTAACAAAACCAATTTAAAGCGATTTTCTACATTTTCCAAACAATCTTCAATTGTAACTCTGGCCATTATTAAACCTAAAATA
>CAJAHC010000613.1 GCA_903939355.1 uncultured Methylococcaceae bacterium
CAAAGAATGGCCCTTTTAGAGATGACACCTTTTTATTGGCGAGCCAGTGAAAATAACCAACTAGCTTTAGCTTCAGCTTCGGAGTTGGAAATTGAAATCGATTTTGTTTTGACATTATCTGTTAAAGCGTCAGATTGAACACTAAAGAAACGGGAATAATTAAATTCCGTTTAGTTGCTTCGAATCGTTCAACGGCTATTGATAGTCCAACAAATATTTAATCAGTCTTATGTTCATCTGCCCTCCTCTTCAATACATGCCAGATTGATCTCACATTGGATTTTGATTCCTTTAATAGTAATGTGAGCCCAATCTCTTCAAGTGCTGAACAGGTACAAAAAACAGAGGCTAGGCGAAATGGCCAAACGGGTCCTCCAAAAAACAGAATATAAAGTGATACACCCATCGATGCGGCTGCTATTTTTACCCCCCATGTGTGATAACTAGTAAAGTGTCCAAATTTGATATAGCCCACTAAAGCGGGTAACAAACAGCTAATCAGTATTAAGGAAACAAATACTATTTCATGACCAACAATTTCCGGCCATAACCACCAACAACCTATAGCAATCGTAAGATAATTAATAACATCAGCCCAACTATCCAAAGTGGCGCCAAATTGTGACACCTGCCCCATTAAACGAGCCGCTAAACCATCCAACACATCGGTTAAAAAAGCAACTGCTAGCAGACTCATAAAAGCTAGGGCATAATCATATCTAGCTAGCCATAAAAGCACTGGAGAAGCCACAAACCGAAATCCAGTCAATAAGTTGGGAAGAGTAACTTTGGGAGGTTTAGACTGTTGGCAGTTATTCATACAGTGAAGAATGCTGAAAGAGGCGCGTGATCAGAAAGCTTGTTCCAAGGCTCATGAATCAAACGATCACATTTTACCGGATGCAAACCACGGTAATAAATGCGATCCATCTGTAAAAAAGGTAGCCATGCTGGAAATGTCCGAGCATAACAACCATGGGTTTCTTGGAAAACTTCCAACAATCCCAAATGCTCGTAAAAAATATGTCCCGCCTGCCCCATCCAATCATTAAAGTCACCTGCGATAATTAAGGCCGCATCATGAGGAACGTGTCTATCAATACGGTCACATAGCTTGGTAATTTGCAAACGTCGTTCTTTTCCCATCAAACCAAAATGAATACATACAACATGTATTTCTTGTTGACTCTGCGGCACACAAATTACGCCATGTAACAAACTCCGACTGGCCCAAGGATAAGGTGATACATTGATATTTTCCCATCTTGCAAAAGGATACTTACTTAAAATGGCATTGCCATGATGGCCGGCATTATAAATAGCATTTTTGCCATAGGCAAAGTAAGGCCAAACCCCTTCAGCGATAAATTCGAATTGCGATCTATCTGGCCAATCATGGACTTTCTTTTCATTATGCCGATGTTTACCCTGCATTTCTTGTAAAAATAACAAGTCGGCATCTGCCGCAATTAAGGCATCTCTAATCTGATGTAATACAAAACGCTGATTACCAACATTAAAGCCTTTGTGAATATTATAAGTTAGAACTTTTAAACCTTTTTGCTTCATAACCACCCTACCGATTTGCAAGTATAGTTAGTCTATCCAAATCAGTCTGACTGATTTTAATCAACACAGGTCGCTTTAATGGCTTGTGTAAATATTTTTGCACTGGTTTCCACCAATGTAAAATTTTCTTTCGCGCGTGTTATACCAGTATAAATCATCTCTCTTGTCAAAATGCGACTCTGTACTTCAGGCAAAATCAATACCACATGATTAAACTCAGAACCTTGTGACTTATGCACAGTCATAGCGTAAGCCGTTTCTACATGGGGTAATCTCAAGGGTGAAATCCAACGTAAACCATGGACTTTTTCACCCTCATTAGCTGGAAATACTACTCGCAGTAATCCAGTATGATCTCTAAGCGCTATACCAATATCTCCATTCATTAAGCCTAAGCTATAATCATTGCTAGTAATCATAATGGGTCGACCTTCATACCAGAGAGCCAGATTCTGATTAGCAGTTAACCACTTTTCAATACGCTGATTTAGACCTTCAACACCCCAAGCACCTAAACGCAAAGCACACAGTACCTGAAAGGTATCAAAGGCTGTCAGCACCTTTTGAGCCCATTCTTGATAACGACATACATCTTTTCCTTGCGGTCTTTTTTTGATAACTTCACGATAATATCCATAACCTTGACAAAGGTTAACTTCACCATTGTTTTTATACCCGCTGTGGAGTGTTACTAACTGTTTTAAAACACTATTGGCAAGATCAGGCGTTGGATTACTTCTTAATTCTTGATAGTTACAATGAAGGTTTGGGCGTAAATCAAGATAGTTGTCATTATATAAAATTGCTTCAGCACGCTCATAATCACCTTCGTTAACTGCCCTCGCTAATTGACCAATACCACTATCTCTGCCAAATCGATGACTATAACGGAGTATAACTGTCTGCTGATTAATGGCATTACTACTGACGCTATTAATAACATCCAGCTTTTCATTGGCATAAGCCCTAATCCATGCCTGAGTGTCTTCTTTATAGGCCATATCCTGTGCGCCCCGACACAAATCCCCCAAGACTGAACCCGCCTCAACTGAAGCCAATTGATCTTTATCGCCTAATAAAATTAATGTTGAAGTTTCTGGCAAGGCATCCACTAGTGCGGCCATCATTTCTAAATCAATCATTGATGCCTCATCAATAATAACAATGTCCGCAACCAAAGGATTGTTATGATTATGAAGATAATATCGAGTATTAGGTTGACTACCTAACAAACGATGTAAAGTACTGGTCTTAGTGGGTATGTTTTTTTTTATATCATCAGTTACAGTTAGTTTAGACAAAGCCCTATTTATTGACTCACTTACCCGAGTTGCTGCCTTACCTGTAGGAGCTGCCAGTAAAATATTTAGTTTACGTTTATTGGAATTGTCTTGCTTAGACAATTGAATAAGTATGGCCAAAAGCTTAATCAACGTAGTTGTCTTACCAGTACCAGGACCTCCAGTAATAATACTAAACCTAGACCGTAAAGCGACTACACAAGCAATTTTTTGCCAATCAGGTGATTCTTTATTATTAATAAATAACTCTTGCACATGATCTTTCAAGGCCACAGGCAACTCATGCCTAATCGGATTCAAGCGTTTTTTTATCGATTGAGATACCATTTGCTGAGACTGCCAATAACGTCTTAGATAAAGTCGATCACCGACCAAAACCAACGGAGATCGGAGAGCGTCGTGTAGGGAAAGAGTGTA
>CAJAHC010000614.1 GCA_903939355.1 uncultured Methylococcaceae bacterium
CCGTCTCCCAGAGGAGATTGTTCAGCATGCACGCGTAGCGGCCGTTGTCCACGCCGAAACCTGTACCGTAGTTTCCGGCCCGGTCGGAATCGATCACGCCTGACAAAAAGGCTTCAAAGCCTAGGAAAATGTTGCGTGAAAGCCTGATCGCGTCGATCCCCGTTTTCTTTCCCATCTCTACATTTATGACACTCAGTCTAAAACGTGGCAAGAGGGTCCGCCACTGCCAACGCCGCGAGGCGATGCACAAGGTGCGCTAGTGGGTGACAACTTTATTGTCGCTGGAGGAGAAAATTCAGTTGGCAAAGTGTTTGATGTGGTTGAAGCTTTAGATATCCAATCCATGAAATGGAAGAAACTAACATCTATGAAATCTAGTCGTCATGGACATTCTGCTATTGCAGTGAACGATGACTTGTATTTGATGGGTGGACGGGATTCAAACCCATACTGGGGCTATACTGATTTAAATGAGAAATTAGGTGATTATTTTAACTAACTAGACACATCGTACACTTACCGACACTTTTACCTCCCATAATATATTCCAAAATAATTAAGCAACATGATTGCGATAAATTAGATAATCACTAAAAAACTTATCTTATCTAGATCCCACATTCTTCTAATTATGAATGCCATCATAGGCATTAAGCCACTCTTGAGTTGACTGATCAGCAACGTTCTTTATTAACCATTCTTCAATAGGTAATAAATCTGTATTATCGATAAGTTGTTGTGTGTTAGTGATGTTACCTTGAGTGTTAAGTGTTTTAGTGGGATAGAAAACAGGCTCAAGCCCAAGTAAAAACGGCTCATTTGGCGATTCATACTCCCCATTTTTTCCACAAGTTTTCCTTGCTTTTTCCACTTGTTGTCCACTGATTATCCTTAATTTTTCCTCTGGTTTTTTCGGTAAATTACGTATTTTTTTAGATGGTTTTTTAAGCGTTCCATTAAGTGTCCAATTATCATTGGTTACAGGGGAAAATGGCGCAATAATAATTACCTTGAAATACTTCTTATTCTTCGATTGTGCTGACTCGTAATTGACGACAAACCATTGCCGTTCAAAATGATGTAATATTTTGTGTGCTTCACTAAAATGTTTCGTGGAATTAACACCTAAAGTAAGTCGGTATAATTTAGCGAAATCTGAATTGTGAGGAACTTTATACTGAAATAACACCAATTAAACTAAATGAAGGTTCAGAAGTAGATACCACCCAGCCACATGACTTCTTAGATTTACCACACCCAATATATATAAGTTACGTAAGGGAACCACCCTCCGCAATGAAATACTGGCTCACTTCGGTCTTAACCTTCTTCCACAATACCAAAAAAATGATAACGCCTTTCAACCATGAATAATATTAAACTACGTGAACGGTATCAGGGCTGTCTGCTAGGTCTTGCCTGTGGTGATGCTGTCGGAGCGCCCCTAGAGTTTAAGAGGCGAGAAAGTTTTACACCCATTACTGATATGGTCAGCGGTGGAAAGTTCAAAATGGCAAAAGGTGAATGGACCGATGATACCGCCATGGCATTATGTTTAGCCAACAGTCTGATTGAATGCAACAAGTTTAATGCCAATGACCAGATGGAGAAATATACCCGTTGGATTGATACAGGCTATTGTAGTTCCAGAGAACAGGCGTTTGGTATAGGTCAAACTATCTTACAGGCAATGATGAAATTTCATCGCGATAAAGACCCTTTTGCAGGAAGCTTATCCCCACAAACTGCAGGCAACGGCGGATTAATGCGCTTAGCACCAGTCCCCATGTTTTTTTATCCCGATAGAGAGCAGGTGGTTCATTTTGCTATAGAAAGTTCAAGAACTACTCATGCCGCAGAAGAATGCCTTTGGGCAACCCAGATATTTTCAAACATGCTAATCAATGTGTTTGATGGGAAGGACAAAGAAACGGTATTGACCAGTCATACTATAAAGACTGATGTCAGTAGTGGATTATTATCAATCCTGAATGGGGATTACTGGAAAAAATCAGCCGAAGAAATTAAAGGAACCGGTTATGTGGTTGAAAGCTTGGAAGCGGCATTATGGTGCTTTTACACGACTGACAGCTTCAAAGATGCCATTTTGCAGGCGGCGAACCTAGGCGATGATGCAGATACTACCGCTGCAATATCTGGTCAGATAGCAGGTGCTTATTACGGTGCTAATGCTATTCCTACGCATTGGCTTGAACAGTTACACCAAGCCGATGAAATCAGAGCAATAGCTGACAAATTATTTGCAACAATTGGTAGCTCTTTATCTTAAAGCCAGGAAATACAGTCTATTTGCAAGTGGTATTTAAATGGCTTACCAAAAGACAAGTTAATGTCAGTTAGCCATATCACGTAAGTAATAGGCGACCTAACTTAACAGTTTTCTCATGAAGCGCCTTTGATAAATTTGTTGCTGTCTTAGAGACCAAAGAAACTGAGAAGGGTACAGCTTTATTCAGTAAAGCCTCAATCCTACCAGATAATGCCAAGCCTGCTCATAATGCTTGCAAACGTAGAGATAAAGCCTTATCAATTGACCATGCCAGTTCATTTTAAAATCCGTATTGCGAGTGGAGTGAGATCTATCTCGCTAGTTTACTGATTTGAACTGGCTTTGTATTTAGCTCTTAATTCGCATTAAAGTCTATTATGCTTGAAGTCATAAGAATTTACTTAAGGTTTAAAAGCTAAACTTTCTATTTTATAAAAGTTTTCCAAGTCATAAATATTAAGTTGATTATTTGAAAGTGTGTACAAATTATTTTCAATACGCAAAATTCTATCTACAAATAAATTTGTCGCATCAAAATCCCAATAACTACCGTATTCATACTTTACAGGCGAAACATCCGCAGGAATTTGTGACAATTTCGCTTTCATATTAAAGCCTTTTTCAGGTGTGACTTCGTAAATATATGCACCTTGCCAAACAGAATTCCCATAAACAGAATGATTTGCACTGTCAGAACCTTTCGGTAATTCATGCAAATCGACAGGAAAGCCAAATAATTTTTTCTCAGCATCCCAATACAAGGCTTTTGCATCGTAAGTGAGTGGCGTATTTGTGCCTTTATCACCAATTTTTACACTGTATAACTCTTTCGGCGAATTCATGTCGGATACGTCAAATAACGCCATTTTTAAACCTAATGGAATTGAAACGTCACCATAACCATAATTGTAAGTCGTTGCATCGTGACCAAAACCAATCAAATGATTTTCGTCATAAGGGTGTAAATACTCGCTATAACCAGGAATTTTTAATTCACCTGCCACAAACGGTTTTTCAGGCACAGACAAATCAATCGCAAAAAGTGGGTCAACTTGTTTAAACGTCACGATGTAGCAACGATTTCCCATAAAACGAGTGGAATAAATCCGTTCACCTTTTGCTAAATCTTCAAGTTCGCCAACGGTTTGCATGGTTTTATCTAATACAAATAAGGCATTTGTCGAAGTATTTGTGCCATTAGCCCAATTTTGCGTCGTCGTGGCAATGCGGAAATAGTCGCCATGTTCATCCATTGAAAAACGATTTAATGCCGTTCCAGGAACTTGACCCACAGCCGCAAAATTCACCGCGCCTTTATCGATGTTGAATTTGTAAATTTGGGTTGAAACGATGTCTTGTGGAATGGCATCAGCGGTTGAATTGTCAAAATTGTATTTCGAGGCGGACAAATACAAATTATTCAACGATGAATAAACCAATTCACCTGCGCCTAAATACGCTTTTGTCGTGAGTGCTTTGTCAGGATTTTGCAAATTCAAACTTGCCACCACAACATAATCAGGTTCAACAAAATCGGGCAAATACGACACGTCCGTGACCGACATAGTGCGTGTCGCTGTTTTGCCTTTTTTAGTATCGATAATGGTCGGCAACATTTCAGTCTTTTTCATCAAAAACGCATTTTTGACATTGCTGCCCATCATGTAATAACGCGGATAAGTTCGCGCCACAAAATACAACTCATCACCAATGCGACGCGAATCCAAATAATCCCCATCAATCGCTACGTCACGAACCGATTTCGGATTTGCATGGTCGCTCATATCAAAAATAAAAGCGCGAGTTTGCGAAGTTTGTGGAATGTAACCGCCCCACCAAATACCACCTATGGCCATTGCCATTTTTGAACTAACAACAGGTTGAACTTGTGGCGTATTTAACATTTTCGACGTCGAACCCAGCACGACTAATTTTCCATTTTGAACATAAATGCCCGTCGGATAAAAATTTTCATCTGCGAATTTAATCGTTGCCGTTTCACTTAATTCAACAATCGGAAAGCCTTTAATAACACGAATTTGATTATTATGAATTTGGTAAATGTAACCGTCATCTGCGACTTTTACGCTGTCACTTTCATCAACGCCAGCGACTTGAATGTTGGTATCGGAATGGCTGACAGGTGTTGCTGCTGTATCTGCAATTGCAGTTGGCATCGCCGTTGATGCAACGAAATCAACGCCCTTCATTGTAATCATTGGATAAGCAAATCGATTGGTTTTGTGTTTGATTAACAGATTCGCCAGCATCAATTTTGAAGTGATTTTTTTAGGCTGAAGTTTATTTGTTCTGGCTGCGAAAACAGGTTGTGC
>CAJAHC010000615.1 GCA_903939355.1 uncultured Methylococcaceae bacterium
ATTTATCAGGTCTAGGATCGCAACAGGTCATATCAACTAGAATGACCATTAATCATCATGGTGAAGAGTTATCAATTGCTCTTTACAAACCAGTTGATGTTACCTTGAAGTCTCCTGCCATTGTATTTTTACCTGGTCTGATGGCACCGGATGATCAATATGAAAGCTATGCTCGAGCACTTGCATCACGAGGTTTTGTTGTAGCTGTTCGTGGCTGGTATTCGTTTTTTACTACTGATCTTGAACTAGCCCACGATGCAACTGTGCTCGCCGACTGGTTAATCACCACGCAGGGCGTTGATCCTAAAAAAATTGGGATTGCTGGTCATTCAATGGGCGGTAAGGATGCCATGCTTGCTGCATCCCGATATGGCATTTTCGCAAGTGTGGTGGCTATTGATCCCGATGACAATGGTAAGCTCTCAGTTGCGCATGGAGGGCTTATATCCTTAATGCGTGCGCCTTTATTACTGATCGGAGCAGAGGTTGCCTGGCAGGCTTCAAGTGTATGTGCACCGAAAGAATACAACTATCAACGTTTCTTTGAACAGTCGTCACCAGGGACTATAGAATTAACGTTAAAGGATGCAGATCATGTACAAATGCTTGATGAGCCAGACCGTTTTGGTTACAGCATTTGTCGTTGCGGTACGGCAGATACTCGTCAAGTACGCATTATCGCAAGACGTGCAACTGTCGGCTTTTTCATTCAACATTTAATGGGTGGTCCAGCGGTGGTAGCGTCACAACAAAATCAAGGATTACTTCGAGTAGCACAGGATAACCACGTCGGGCAACTTGGTATATGAAAGTAACCCCTAGCTTTATAACAAGTTAAAGTAGTAAAACATAGATTAGTAATTCAAACTGAATTAATAAAGCGTTAGTTAGAGACCTTTCTATGAAATCCGAAACTCAAGAGAGGTTTCTGGGTTAGTCAGGTGTGAGGGCTTCAACGCTAAACAGTTTTTACATCACTCAATAATAGCTTTAAATTTATTTAAATGAGCCACTAAATCAGGCCAACAAAGCAGCAATAATTCCGGTTATAAAAATTCCGTCAAAAGTACCAGCACCACCAATTGAAGCAACAGGCGCTCCAAGTGAAGCTATTTCGTTAAGCCGAAAAATATCGGCACCAATCAGAACCCCCAGTACACCACTTATGTAGGCAAGTGAAGCGGCATGCTCAGGATCAATAAGTAGAGCCAATAAAGCGGCCGTTAATGGTGCTAAAAACACAGGCATACCAACACCAAACCCGGGTATTAATCTGCTAGATTTGTAACACAAGGCAGAAATCGCTAACGTGTTAATGATAATCTTGATAGGCTCAAGTTTTTGTAGAAAAATAAAATAAATACACAAACTTACCGGAATTAAACAGCCTCCAACATTGATAGCAATCACAACTTTCCCTTTTCTTGTTGGTTGAAATGTTTCCCAGAGCAATTTTTGACTTTCCGATATAACAAGATGATGGTTTTCTTTAGCAGCCACACTATAAATCGGCAGGTTAATAACGCTACCTAATAAGGTTCCAAGCACAATAGTTGCTGCCTCTTCAGGAGTTAATCCAAGTTTAACAAAAGCAATTTCAATAATATGAATTTGTACAATTGCTGCAAAAAAAATGAAAATCAAAAAAAATATCAGCAATGAATTAATCTGCATAATTGTTTTCTAATGGGAGGCGTATCGTTCTTTTGCGCAATCAAAACATCTCGATTACAAATTGATTTTAAGCGTCATTTAGGTCCTTAAAGATACGAGTACGACAGTGAAAAAGCTGGTTATAAATTTTGAATATTAATTGCTTTTCCATCAGTTAGCGCATACCAGCCAATAGTGATCCTGTAAATTAACCAC
>CAJAHC010000616.1 GCA_903939355.1 uncultured Methylococcaceae bacterium
ATTCACCTTCAGCTTCCAGCCAGTCTTCAAGTTCGTGACCTGGTTCAAAGCCTCTGCTCTCCGCTTTAAGATAAGCAAGTTCTGCAATACGAGCTTCTCGATCGGGCAGGCAAATAGATTCAATGGGAACTGCAGTATCGGGACTGATATTTGCTTTTTTTAAACTTAATGCCATGTGACAACTCCTTAAAGAAAATTTATATTGTGGTGTCTAAATGCTAAGAAACTAAGTTGGTTAGCAATGACAGCTTTCATTTCAACATAAAATTGTTCGAAAAAATATTCGTATAAATACCTATACGCTTTAAATTATTCCAAGTACTTAGCTATTTTCTTAATGGTTTATAAATCTTTAAAATCCTTTCTAATAGCTTCGTGATTGACTTGATAACTTTTAGCATCACCATACTCGATGAATTTCTGATAACGACTATGTAATTGGTTGATTCATTTTGCATGCTTAATAGGACACCAGAATTGTTCAGTACGCCCGCCTATTTCCTGTAAGTATCCAAACAACCCATTGATATAGCTACAATAGGCACAATTGAATTTTTCTATAATATTCAGGTAATCAAGATATTGCCTATCGAATACAATGTAATCTTGTCGTTTTACTTTGGGGATATTGTAGAGGGGAAAACAAATGGCCTGATACAAGCTAACTGTTATATCCATTGAGACTGCCGGAACAATACACATCCAGATGAACGGGGTACTAATGATATGTTTTAGTTTTGCATCAAAAAGGTAATTTATTAAGCGCTTGGCATAGGCTTTATGTTTGCTCTTGATGTTCCTTTCAAAGACAACATGTCGCTGGATAATTTCATAAGAAAACTCCCGTTGCTGTTTTTGCAACTCAGCAATCAGCTCAATTTCCAAGGCTTTTATTTTATCCAATAACACATTAAGTCGGTTAGACATCCCAGATCCTTACGAAATAAATTCAGTCCAACAATATTGATGTTTTGTTACAAATGGCGGCTTTAACTGGTAACTGCTAACCAGAGTAGAAAACACATTACTCTGTAAGAAGGTTACAGACTGATTGAAAAGTTAATAATCCTAGTATCACCAACAACCAATCTAAGCAATGGTTCAATTCAGTCTGCACAACAATTGTAGTTGTTTTTAGACTATTATTTAGATGTGTAATTACTAACTTAGTACGAACTCACATTTTATAGCCCTGATTGCTTTTATTATCCTGAGTGCTATATAAATATTTTCAGCAAATGGAGTGCAGACTGTATTGAATTGATAAACTGTTAATGCGTTATAAGCATAGGCAATATTGAGACTAGTACTCAGTATGATCTACCATTTTTTCATAAACATATTTTGGCTGCTTATTCGTTATTTGATGTTTATTAATCCAATTTTCAATCGCTTGATACACTAAAAGACATTCTTTATGCTTAGGATGCATTGCATTATTGGCAGGATGCGTATGGTCACTATTAATCATATTTAATAAATTCATGGCTTCTTGTAAACTCATTTCATCATTCATAATTAATACCTCATTAACATAAAAAAATAATCTCTTACATGCCTAACTTTATTTTATTACGTTATGAGTATAGTAAGATTTATTAGAAATCCCAATTAATGAGCATGAGGATTGATAAGTAATGATGGCGTGGTTCTTAGTCGTTAATATTCATTAAAATCTTAAATGATTTCAAGGAGCTATTGTAATGAACTGTCGTTTAAAACGACA
>CAJAHC010000617.1 GCA_903939355.1 uncultured Methylococcaceae bacterium
ATGCGCAGAAATATAATAGGGTGAAACGGACATTGACAAAGGCGTATCCGTTGTCAATGTCCCCGTATAATCAATATAATCACCCACTTCAAACGGTGCTTGCCGATCAGCTCGAGTTGTACAAGGGTTATTAATCGCTATTTCTTTTGCATCCAAAATACTGCCACATGGACCGGTTGGTGCTGCTGGATCAGTAGGTAAAGCATCCATAACAAAACTATGACAATAACCATCCTTTTGTGCCGAAAATGCAGGAAATTTAATGCCATTGGCAATCGGTAAATTACTACATTTAGAACCATTAATGCCCTGTTTGGGTCGGTTTTGTTGCGGGCATAAGGCATCAGTATCACCTAATTGTCCAAACGGATAAGATCTGGGGATACACATAGGGAACCCCGTAGCCGCATGAATAGTCGGGTTATCGGTATCGGCAGTAAAGCGTTGATCAAAATGACTCTCTTCAACATCACAGGTACCCAATGCTACACAACCGGGGCCACCGTGTTTTTTCCCATAACGACCGACCGGATCATTAATCCTGACACGAGCATCCGGAGATAAACATTCTGGATTAGGGTTAGTTTGGCCCATTAATCCGGCAGTCGGGAAACCAGAAGACACACACAGTTCACCAGAGGCATAATCAATGGACTTGATATAACCTTGTCCTAGATTAAGACTCTGTTGAGAGATAAAAACCAGTCCAGCGATATACTTGGCATCGCCCGACACCGGATCTTTGACAATATTACCCTGAATATGAATTTCATAAGCCGGCAAAGGTAAGGCTTCAACTGACCTGTCTCTATCTTCAAGTGCCAAACCTGAGGTGCCTGCCATCGTATCTAAAGGTATCAATGCTAGATCAAAAAGTTCTGCCCAAGTCAACGAAGTGGCTGGCATTTGCAAAATGGTATTACAGGGAATGATAATCTCGACACCATTAACCGTCACCCAGCCACCCCATAATCTCCGATCAAGCATACTCGATCCGGGACAAACCCGCTGATCAACGGCTGCACTTTGTATATGACCTGTCACATCAAACTGCGTTGGCACAGCAGGTGGTGGCGTAATGGGACTAACAGGAAAAATGGCCGGCTTAATGCCGGCTTGATTACCTTGTGCAGCCAATGCAGTACTAACAACACAAAAAGTCATCATAAAACCCAGCGTGACGACAAAAGATTTGAGCTTCATAGAAGCAACCTCGAAAAATAGGGATAGACGTTGATGCCAAGATTATTGGCTTGCTTAAATCGACTTATTTAATGGCACTTAACCCATCAGCTCTGTCAACACAGGGCGACTGCCATTAGGTTCCATCCAGCGCACATATTCCGCTAGATACTTAGGATCACCCAATGCCGGTGCCATACCCCAACGCTCTAACCGTTCGATGCCAAATTTAACAACCCCCAGATGCTGACTCTTGTCTTCATCCAAACTGGGATCAGAAAACTTAAAACCCAAATGTTCACGAAGTAGCTCAATATTGGCTTTTGTACCGGTTAAAAACGTCCAACCCGGCTTAATCTTATGCAGTTGCCTATAGGCTTTTAAAGCACTCGGTGTATCCTTTTCCGGCTGCAGGCTAATTGAATACATAAAAATATCCTTATTCATTCGCTCACCAAACTCTTTATAAACTCGTCTCAAATTAGCCGTCATGCCGGGACAGATACCGTTACACTCGGTATAAGTAAAATTAATCAAGACCGTCTTATTTTTTATCAAATCATCATAAAACCTCACCACCTCGCCTTCATGCGTTACCACCGGCACATTAGGAAAAGTCCTTTTACTACGACTATCCCGATTACCTTTTATCCGCTTAGGAATATGAGCGACTCCTTCAGGCATAAAAGCCATTGTTGCTAATCCTAAAGAAGCACCGGCCACATTTTTAATAAAATCTCTTTTATTCATCGGTATATCCTTTTACTTGCCGGCATTAGGGTCAGTGGGTGGCACAATTTTGAAGCGAATCATCATGCCGTGATCTTCATGGACGGTGTTGTGACAATGCATCGGGTAATCGCCACACCAGTCACGGAACTGCATAGTGAAGGTAAGACTGGATGTATTCTTCGTACCCTGTGAGGCATCACCAATTCTCACCACATCTTTTCTGGATAAGTCATCAAGCGCTGTGGGTTTAGCACCATTGCGTTGAGTAATCTGGAATTCTTCATGATGGATATGCAACGGATGCCCCCAGCCACTGCCTGAAGTTAAGGTCCATTCTTCCTGAGAGCCTTCAATTGGATAAGCACTGATGAGATTTGGACTAAAAATATTGCCATTGACTACCCAGGCGCCATTTTTGGTACCAAAATCAAACTTACGCTTAATTTTGACTGGGTTTTTACTACGGTCTGGAAAAGGCACCATCACCTGAGTTTGGAGTGTGGCCAAGGCAGCACTGTTATCGACAGTCGCCGCACCTGAAATCTGAAATTGCAACAATTGTGTGTTGGCGCTAGAGGCAAGAATTTTGCCGGTGGGGGCCTTACCGTTGCGTTGTTCGAGACGGTTCTCAAGATAAAAAATCGTACCAGCCGGATATAAATAATTACCTTTACTGTCTTTCGCACCAAAATCAATAATAACATCAGCACGCTCTGCCGCACCTAAACGAATACTGGTTACCACTTGCGCCTTAGGTAACAAATTACCGCAATTAGCAATACGGGTCATAACAGGTGCAACTATCTTTGCATTAGGACTGGTGACAGATAATTCAATATAACGAGAAGGGCCTGCATCCAAAAAGCGGAAGCGGTATTTACGGCGTTCAACCGTCAAATACGGCTTAATTTTAAAGTTAACCGTTTGCTGATCACCCAAGATGCCTTCAATATTAAAACTATCAAAAAACATCTGACCCGTTTGATCAAACACCTTATCAGTAAACAACATCGGTATATCGTATTTACCACTGGGCAATCTTAAGCCGGTTGTTTCATCATCGGTATCGAGTTTAATATCATCACTAAACAAAGTGTAAAAAGACGCCAAACCCTTGTAGACATTTTGGGCAGTAAAATCCATACGATGATCATGAAACCACAGTGTACTTTGGGTTTCCTTCCAATCACCCGGACACCATTTACCATTAGGATGGTAAGTACCGGTTTTATGTGTACTGGCAAAACCGGCACGAATATTAGGATACCAATAGTCAAACCACTGACCAGAATCATAAAAACGCATTGGGCCACCATCCGATTCCGGTGGATTATGTGCATTATGTAGATGCGTAGAACACTGGCTAATACCAAACCCTTGCGTATCTCTACCATCCTTGGGTAAACCGTTATACATACGCATTAATACCGGCTGTCCATACTGTGCCTTTAACCGTAACACGCCCGTTGCAAACTCACCCTTACTATTCGGATTCATATCCTGGTAAGTCCACACCTTAGAATTAAAACCCGGATATTCAGCAGCTGAATAAAAATTCCAGTCGATCTCCTTGGCCATCTACGCACCGAAAAACAGAATACTAATAGAAATTTGTAAATGATTGGAGGATCATTCCATTCAGAAGCCCCCCATACCCCCCTACCTCCCATATCCCCCCAGGGGTGTCCTGGCATCGACAGATATGGGGGTACAAGTCCGTTTGTAAAGAAAAACCTTCCGAAAATTTTTTAATTTTTTTGCTTTTAAAAGTTTAGGCTTCGCGGTGCCGATTGTCGCCCAATGTGGTGCATTATGAATCTATGAATAGGGGAACACGATGGCGCTACGTGTCATTTTACAAAATATAAGAAACAGTTAGTTAAATGGATACCTGATATTCTTTGACAAGTTCCATATTTTTAATTCGGAGTTCATTG
>CAJAHC010000618.1 GCA_903939355.1 uncultured Methylococcaceae bacterium
CAAGTCTTGATTAATAGAGCGAAGTGTTAATTATAAAAAAATAAAAAAGGTATCTGGTAAATATTGTGAAGACAAATACGGCAGTTTTGTATGGATAGTTGAGCGATCTAGTTAGGTCGCAAGATTAGAAATTATCTATCTTAGAAAAAATCATGTATTAGGGTTTTTTAGATCAATCTACCTCGGTAGAGGTATTAATTTCCCATAAATTCGATGAGTTGAATGATGAGTATAGAAAACGATGTGCCTGATTCAGCGGAAAGTGAAACTATTGTTGAAGAACCAATTTCTGGTACTAATGAAACGGGTTCTGTTCATTCCAGACAGTTGGCAATTCCCAAGTCAGTGCAACCTATCAAAATTGATCAGCATCAATTAATTTTCATAGTGTTTTTGCATATATTGGCTCTTTTAGCCTTTATCCCCTGGTTTTATAGTTTGACAGGTTTTTTGACAGGTATCGTAAGCATTTTTGTATTTGCAATGATGGGAATCAATATTGGCTACCATCGACTGTTGACGCATGGTGGATTTTCTTGTCCAAAGTGGTTTGAACACACACTGGCATTATTGGGACTTTGCATGCTCCAGGGTTCGCCCGCCCGCTGGGTGGCCATTCATCGGTTACACCATAAATATTCAGATGAGCAAGCGGATCCCCATTCGCCTTTTGTAAGTGCTTATTGGGGACATATAGGGTGGTTGTTTGTACGTAATCGAGAGTTTTATGAGGTCAATAATTTTGAACGCTATGTTCGTGATCTGCTGAGGGATCCGTTTTATTTGATGCTTGAACAGAACCTTTTATGGTTTTGGATTTATTGTTTGCATGCTTTGTTGTTTTTTGCGGGTGGCTACGCATTGGGATGGTATGAAACAGGCACTTTGGATGGTTCCGTCCAGATGGGCTTTAGCTTATTAGTTTGGGGTGTATTTGTGCGTACAATATTTGTTTGGCATTGCACATGGGCGGTTAATTCTTTTTCGCATTTATGGGGTTATCAAAATTATAAAACATCCGATAATAGTCGTAACAACTGGTTGGTTAGCTTGTTTGCGCACGGCGAAGGTTGGCACAATAATCATCATGCTGAGCAAATGTCAGCATCTCATGGGCATCTTTGGTATGAGTTTGATCTTACGTGGTGGGTGATTTGGAGTCTTGAAAAGGTGGGTCTGGTTAAAAATGTGGTAAGGCCGCGTTGTTGGAAAGCATATCAGGAATCTCGATAAAAATTTCTTGCTACTCTTCACTGCATTTCATGTAATAGTTCGAATAGCTTAATTTTAAACACAGGAAATATATATGCTTGGACTCCTATCTTTCACCTTTACTTTGTTGTTGTGGAGTCTATCTTTGGTGGGAGTAATTTATTCGCCATGGTGGTTGTCTAAGGTTATTTTTGGAATCATTAATGGAAATGCGATTAGCTTAATGTTTATATTAGGACACGACGCATGTCATGGTGGTTTATTACCTAAAAAATGGATGAATAGTGTGGTAGGTAAAATAGCTTTTGCTCCTTCATTCCACACTAGAATAGGCTGGATTTATAATCATAATTATTTACACCATAAATATACTAACATCAAGGAGATGGATCCTGGAATAGCACCATGGGATATTAAGGACTACCTTAAATTGTCACCATTTAAGCAATTTGAATATCGAGCAAGTCGAACAGTGTATGGGTTAGGTTGGATTTATTTCAAAGAGATGTGGATTAAATGGCAATTTTTTCCCATTAAGAGTCGCTCACCGAAGCGCTATAAAGCATTCATGAAAGAAAGAATGGCTTTGTTTTTATTTTTTATAATGTGGATTACATTACTTGTGTGGACGGCAGTTGCCAGGACAGAGAACATTTGGTTGATGGTTCTATGTGGTTTTGTAATACCACAGTTGATTTGTTATTGGCTTATTGGGTTTGTTGTGTTGCAGCAGCATACTCATCCAAATGTGGCAAGGTATTCAAGTTTAGACTTTCAACTGCCTAGTAGCAATATCAGGCAATTACATTCTACGCCGCACCTTATACTTCCTTCTTTCCTAAAGAGGAGTGTGTTTCATGTTATGGAACATACAGCGCATCATTTAGATCCATCAGTTCCCTTTTATCATCTAGAGCATGCCCAACAACATATTGATAAAAACCATCCGGATGATATTGTTAGTGAGGAGTTGACTTTGTCTTCTTTTCTGAGAACTATTG
>CAJAHC010000619.1 GCA_903939355.1 uncultured Methylococcaceae bacterium
CACCTAAAGCAGCATGTAAAGTACAAGATGCTTTTTTAAAGCCGCCTGTTTTAGTATTTTCACCTAACCAGAATATAGTGATATAAGATTCTTTATCGCTTTTTGTTTCTGAAGGAAAATAGACCTGTTCATTTGTTACTTTTTTAATTTCGGCAGGACACTTTTCATTGGCCATTGTCTGCATGTTGACATAGTTTCTTATTGATGAAGCGGCTTCCTTTTGTGCAACAGATGGCTCTTCTTTACTTAACGCTACTAAAATGATGCCGGCGATAAACACACCAGCTACAGCCAGCATAATTTTCATTGTTTCAGACATTGATATTCTCCTTTCTTGATGACATGGCTAGTCTTTTTAAGGACTACTGAAAAACCACACGATTGTAAGCGAATTAACTTTACTCAGCAATGTAAGTTAACTATCTGCGAGTAATATAAATCGCATATGACGGTTATATAGTAGTCGTTGGTTCTTATAAATTCATTATAGTTAATAACTTACTTGTTCTGGACAATACCTTTAACTTGAAAGTTAAAACAAGTGGCACAATATTTCATGTGAATTTCAGTTCATTTGTTAGAATCAAAACTGCTGGGTAGTTTATTTTACCTGTAGCCATGACAGGGATTGAATCAACGATCAAAATTTTCTTCGGTATGCTGATATTGGAAATTCCTGGTGAAGCGGCTATAAGATCACTGATAACAGCTTGTTTTTGAGTGGTTACTAAAATAATTTGCTCACCTTTTTTTGCATCAGCGATGCTGATAGCTGCATGATGGCCATCTGGCCAAGCGTTAATGGCCAATTGTTCCACAGCTGTTAAAGAAACCATTTCGCCGCCCACTTTAGCAAAACGTTTACTACGACCACGAATACTAATGAAGCCTTCATTATCAACATTTACAATGTCACCCGTGTCATGCCAGCCTTTGCCATAAATAGATTCGGGTAGAACCAGCACGCCGGGGTTATCTGCCAAAAGATAACCTAACATGATATTAGGCCCTTTAACATGTAATTGCCCTGCATCATTAATCCCTGGAATAGTTTCTAATTTATATTCCATGGCAGGCATAAATCGACCGACAGATCCCGCTTTATAATACATAGGTGTGTTGACTGAGGTGATTGGTGATGTTTCGGTTGCTCCATAGCCTTCTAAAATACGAATGCCAAATTTATCTGCCCAGATCTGGCGGGTATTTTCCTGGAGCTTTTCTGCACCGGCAACCACATAGCGCATATTAAAAAAGTCATAGGCATGGGCTTTTTTAGCGTAAGCGGCAAAAAATGTATTAGTGCCAAACATGATAGTTGCATGAATTTCATAGGCAATTTCAGGGATAACACTGAAATGAAGGGGTGTTGGATAAAAGAAGGTTTTCATGCCACTTATAATTGGCAGAATAGTACCGACCGTAAAACCAAATGAATGAAACATAGGTAAAAAGTTCAGCACAATATCTTGTGCATTAAAACTGATACAAGCTTCTAATTGTTTAAGATTACCAATGATATTGGCATGAGAAAGAACGACACCTTTTGGTGTGCCTTCTGAGCCTGAGGTGAATAAAACTACGGCTGGACTATCAGGATTAACAAGCTTGGGGTTATACCAAAAAGCAGTAGTGGTGCTTTCTATTAGCGCAGTTAGTTTATTAAATGCTGAAATATTTTTAGCTAAATCTTCTAGGTAAATTAAAACACACTGTTTGCTTAATTGTTTTGCTTCATCGGTTAATTTCCCCAGCGTTATAAAACGGTGAGATGTTAATACGATTTTAATTTGTGCAGTTTGACAGGCAGACAGGACACTTACAGATCCCAGTGAATAATTTAGCATGGCAGGAACACGGCCATATAGCTGTAGACCTAAGACAGTTATTAAGGTGGTGGAGGAATTGGGCAGAAAAATACCAACATTGTCGCCCGGCTCAGTCATATTTTTTAATGCCTGACCCAAGACGATACTGCGCGTTATTAAATTATTGTAGGAAAGTCTGTTTCGATCCAGATCGTCAGTTATTCTGTGTCGACCGCCATGTATTTTTCTTGACTCAAGGAGGCTGGAAAAAATTGTTTGTCGGTAAGGACTGGTATCAAACATCATTTTAGTCATTATGTCTGCTAAAAGATGCCCACAGTATTCGCGTCTTGATTTACCCTTAAGATTGTCAGGTGCTGATATATGCGTAGGTGTTGAAATATGAATAGTAATTTTTGGAAATAAACGTAGACGGACTATTCTGTGTAGTTTTGAAAAATGCGTATATTGGGCTCCCGATATGCGAATTGGCAAAATAGTAGCTTTGGATTTATCAGCAACCATCCCTGTTCCATCATAAATCTTCATTAATGATCCGGTAACTGAAATTCGACCTTCAGGAAAAATGACAGTTTTGGTGTCATGTTCAAGATGATGGATCAAATCCTTCAAGGACAAAGGGTGTGTTGGATCCATTGGGAATACGTGAGACAGTCTCAAAAAAGGTTTTAGCCACCAGCGTTGGGATATCTGAGTATTGATAGCAAAGGTAATATTATCGGGTAAAAATACACCCAAAAGTAAGGGGTCAAGAAAAGAGGTGTGATTAACTACAATTAAAACTCGATTTCCGGCCTTCATGTAATTATCTAAGCCAGTTAATTCAACCCTATACATCAAAACCAGTAGCCAGCGTAAAAATATTTTTAGCATAAGTTTTTTTACATTACCTTAAAGAGTAGTAAAACAAAATTTCCAAAATGAGATTAAAAATGTCATTTACAACTGTGTAAAATTTTTCAGATACATAGTATATAGGTTAGATTTAGGATCAGTCACTACCAAAGCGATTGGCTCCAGTTTGAATGTTTCTTGTTACAGAGGTATTTAACGCACATTCATTAACTTTAACAAAGAGTAGAATTGTCTCTTTAATTTTTGTGTGGAGCCTACTAACAATTGTATGTTGATTGATAATTCACTATCATGACCGAATAAAAAAATAATTGTTCTGTTCAATAATATTGGGAGATAAGATGAAATTAATAACAGCCATCATTAAGCCATTCAAAATGGATGATGTTAGAGAAGCGTTATCTGAAATAGGTGTAGCTGGAGTAACTGCAACGGAAGTTAAGGGTTTTGGTCGGCAGAAAGGACATACTGAATTATATAGAGGTGCTGAGTATGTGGTTGATTTTATTTATGTCACTGGTTAATTCTTATCAACTTTTTTTAGTCCTATTATAAATTTACCAAACCAATTAACTTGAAGTAATTGCATCACCAACATTGATTTCAG
>CAJAHC010000620.1 GCA_903939355.1 uncultured Methylococcaceae bacterium
AATGGTGGCGAGACTATTTGAAAATGCGCCCTAAAGCTGCATTGATAAAAAGCTTATCTAAAGCATATTTTGATGTATTTAAAACTGTTACCCAAAGCTTACAGTTGTGCCTCGCGCTATACCACGCATTACTCCAGACGCCAGGCTGAAGGGCTTTGCCGACAACAATTTTAAATTTATTTTAACCCACACTTACGGTGTAACTTTTTTAATACGCCTACAGTATTTCCCCGTTATTTGGCTAAGGAAGCTGTAGAAGCTAATACACATTCGGTGCTTTGGTTTGTTATGACTATTTATTTTTATTGATTTGAACTTTCTACCCTGACTCTGGAATTAATTAAGCAACTAAAGCGCTTTTTTATTATGCCTACTACTGCACTGGCGCTTTGGTCACTTAATCTATTTATTTTTATTGCTTTGAACCTTTCAGGCTTTACCCGGAATTCATTAAGCAACTAAAACGCTCTTTAACAATGTGACTCTCTTTACAAAACAACAGACTGTTAGAGCATTCTTTAGGTCTTGGTTGTTAAATAAATATTTTTACTGCTTTGAACCTTTCAGGCTTTCTCTGGAATTAATCAGTTAAACAAACCAACTTAACAAAGAACTTATACCGCCTACACTTTACTCAATTCATACAGTGAAAAAGTATAGTTGAATTAAATCGTATTGCTGTGGCAAGCCGTTTTTTTTAAAAATGTAGATTCCCTTAACGACTATTTATATATACAGTCTGTTTTTAAACTTCTTGATTAACCATGTTGTACTTGTTTATCAAGCGATACAGGCTAACACGAGAAATGCCCAGTGTTTTTGCCGTATGACTGATATTGTTACTGGTATGGCGCAAACTGTTCTGAATCAGTTGTTGATCAGAAATTGCTCTGGCCTCTACAAGGGTTTGCAATACGGGATCTTTATTGGGTCGTTCAAGCCCTAAATCATTAAAGCTAAGTAAATTATTTTCTGATACGACGACAGCATGACGAATACAGTTCATTAATTGCCTTACATTACCTGGCCATTGATAATTGTTGATGAGTAAAATTGCCTCAGGATGAAAACCTTTGGCTTTATAAATACCCTTTTCTGAGGACTTGTTGAAAAAATAATAAGAGAGCAGTTCTATGTCTCCTTCTCTTATTCGTAACGGTGGTGTTTTTATTTCCAGCACATCAAGACGGTAATAAAGATCTTCTCTAAAGGTTTTATTACGAACGGCTTCTCTTAAATCCACATGGGTGGCGGAAATGATGCGGACATCAATTGGAATCTTTTCAAGTCCACCTATTCGCTCAATGGTTTTATCTTCTAAAAAGCGTAACAAATTAATTTGTTGCGCCATGGGTAAGTCGCCAATCTCATCAAGGAACAAAGTACCTCCTTGTGCAGATTCTATACGACCAATTTTACGTTGCACCGCACCGGTAAAAGCGCCTTTTTCATAACCGAATAATTCCGCTTGAATTAATTCTTTTGGAAATGCTCCGCAATTGATCGCCACCAAAGGTTTGGTGGCGCGACTTGAGTTTTTATGAATGGCCGTGGCAACCAATTCTTTGCCGGTACCGGTCTCACCTTGAATCAGTACAGGACAATCTTCTTTTGCTAATTTTTGTAGCAAGTCAAATAAATTCTGCATGATTCCACTGGCACCGATTATTCCAAATCCTGAGGGAAATTCTTTATTATTTCTTTTACAAGACATCATCCAATTACCTATTAATGGATTATAAGCTTCCCTTTCTGGGTCTGTGTCTATAGGTATGATACTTTAGACTTAAATACTAATAAGCTAAAACCGTGCCAACTTAACTCACGCCTTATTTCATTTGAAATTTGTTTTGTTACTTAAGCGTTACAGTGTCACATTTAAGTATCAGTGTAATATTTATGAAGTCCGTTGATTGATGAAGCTATGTGAATTAATGAATCACGCTTAAGTTGACTGTAACATTTCTATTATAGGCCAGACAAAAACCTATGAAACTCTTAAAAACTCACTGTAATATTTGTGATACAGCACAGGCGTTATGGCTCTTGGATGGCTTACATTATCTTGTATTTAGTCGTTAAACGATACAAACTGACCCGCGAAATACCGAGTACTTCAGCCGCACGGCTCATATTATTATTGCTATGCCGTAAACAGATAATTATGGATTCTCGCTCGGCAACAGAGCGGGCCTGCTCCAGTGTTTGCATAATCCGAACTTTATGACGCCGATCAATACCTAAGTCACCGGGCGTTAACATGCGATTTTCTGATATCACTAAGGCATGCCGTATGCAGTTCATTAATTGGCGTACATTACCTGGCCAGTCGTAATTTTTGATTAAGTACTGCGCATCAGCATCTAAGCCTTTCGCTTTATAAAGCCCATTTTCAGCGAATTTATTGAAAAAATAATAAGCAAGTAGTTCTATGTCATTTTCCCTTAACCTTAGAGGCGGTGTTTTGAGTTGTAACACTTGCAGTCGATAATACAAATCTTCCCTAAATTCTTTTCGTTGGACTGCCGCTTGTAAATCAACATGTGTCGCTGCAATCACACGCACATCAATGGCTATTTTTTCTGATCCGCCAATACGCTCAATAGTTCTATCTTCCAGAAAGCGTAACAAATTAATTTGCTGTTCCAGAGGTAAGTCACCAATTTCATCCAGAAATAAGGTGCCGCCTTGTGCCATTTCAATTCGGCCTATTTTGCGCTGCAATGCCCCAGTAAAGGCACCTTTTTCATGGCCAAACAATTCTGCTTGTATCAAATCTTTTGGAAATGCACCACAATTAATTGCCACTAATGGGTATTTAGCACGATCCGAATGAGTATGGATGGCAGTGGCGATCAGTTCTTTGCCAGTTCCAGTTTCGCCTTCAATCAATACCGAACAATCTTCTTTAGCTACTTTATCAAGTCGGTTAAATAATTCCTGCATCACTAAACTATTACCGATAATGCCAAAACT
>CAJAHC010000621.1 GCA_903939355.1 uncultured Methylococcaceae bacterium
GACAATAATACATACAAGTTTATAAACTAATCTTAATAAATATGAAAAGGAAACTACTATTTACAATTTTGGGAATTATTTCCCTATTGATTTTTTCATGTGGTGGTGGTAAAACATTAAAAAAGCCATTAGCAATAAAACCAATGAAGACAAACTTGGTTGCTGATTTTGATGAGGATTGCAAACCAGAAAATAAAGATGATGCTGTTGCTAACTACATGGAAATAATTGATTCAAGTTATGCTATTACTCCAATTGACAATGGTAACAAATTGAGAGTCGATGTTATTGTTAAGTCATTAAGGAAAGCAAAGAAAGATGATGAATTCAAGTTGTCAGATTACTATGCATGTGGAAGAACCTATTTATACCTAATTGACGATGCAGGTACACGTTTAATGATGTCAGGAACATTTCTTGGAAGTTGGGATATCGTAAACTTTGAAGCATTTAAAGAATTTCTTTCAAACGATGAAAATCGATTTATGTTAAGGTTTGAAATATATGCTGATTATATGGCAGAGCATTTAAAAACTCCTGAAAAAATAAAAGGTTTCATAATAACTTGTTCAGGCTATAAAATGACTGGTGAAGAATTAAAATCACAATCTAATGAATCATCATCAACAAGCGTTAGTGTAAGTCCATCAAGTAATACAGGTAGTGAAAACTGGGATAATATTCTTAATTCCTATGAGAAGTATATTACCCAATATATTTCTTTAATGAAAAAAGCCAATGCTGGGGATATGTCAGCCATGACTGAGTATGCTTCTATGATGGAAAAAGCAACTGAATTTGCAGATAAACTGGAAAACGCCAGTGATGATTTATCCACTGCTCAAATGGAAAGATTTACAAAACTGCAATTAAAATTAGCGAATGCAGCAGCAGGTCTCTAACTTAGGCATAGCAACACTCCATACTTCGTATAATTAGGATTAAATGGTTCGTATCAATAACAATTAAAAACAAAGTACTCATGGAAAACAAACAACCGCTACCAAATGCAGTAGCATCATTAATTTTAGGTATCTGTTCACTTCTCTTCGGATGTGTATTTGTTGGATTTATTTGTGGTATAATTGGCTTGGCGATATCTGGTGGGAGTAAGCGACTCTATTTACAGAATCCTGCTCAATATTCAGGATATGGTATGTTAAACGCAGGCAGGGTTATGTCAATCATTGGCATAATTTTGGGTGCACTTGCCATTATTTGGACTATTGTTTGGGTAGCAATATTAGGTAATGGAATGTTTGAGTATTTGGATTTTCTGGGGTACTAATGTACTGGCATCTGATTCTTTGGTTAAAAAATCATCTACTGCCTTGTCCATATAAACAAATATTTGGAATTGAATGTCCTGTATGTGGCTTCCAGCGTTCATTCATTTCTTTATTAGAAGGGAACATTTCAGATTGTATTTTACAATTTCCTGCAATGTTCCCTTTAATCATTACATCAGTGTTGTTTTTGGTCTTATATCTTTTTAAATCGCAAAACAGAAAATTAATTATTCAGAAGGTACTTCTTTTCGATTTATCTATAATGATTATTAGTTGCTTGGTTAAAAACATTTTAAATATTTGTTAAACTACAATTCAGTATTATGAAAAAGTATTTATTGTTTTTGTTAGTAGTTGCCTTTATAGGTGAAAGGCAAGTATATCCTCAGGAAAGTTCTGCAACAAAAACCCTGACATTTAAAAATTATTCAATTAGTTATCCAGCAGACCTACGTTTAGCAAAAAAGACAGAATCAGGAAATTTCATGCTACTTGTCACACCAAAAGAAGATATCTCTATGGTCATTATTGATTTATCACAATATCCATATGATGTTCCTCTAAAAGATTATGCAGAAAGTGCTATTGAGCAACTAAAGGAAGAACACTTCACAACTGTTCTTGAAAACAAGGCTACAACAATTAATAATTTGCCATGTTGGAGATTTATCTGTGCATTTGA
>CAJAHC010000622.1 GCA_903939355.1 uncultured Methylococcaceae bacterium
TACATGCCTTCACTTATATTTTAGTGGCTTTTTATATGCCTCTTATGTATGGATCATGGCGATTTGTAGGTTTTCATTATTTGATTGGACCATTTATTTCAGATATTACTACGACAGATCCAAATGAATATGCCGCAGTATGGTGTTTATTTTCTATCGCTTTATGTGTATCAGTTATTAAATCGCCTATTAGGAAGCATTTGCATGTTAAAAAGTGGCCTTTTTATAAAACTGAAATTGGTGATTCTCTTTAGCTTTGCTAATAACTTAGCAATTAATTTCAACTATTAAGTTCGTATTGGCACTAGAGCAAACTTAAGATCATAAAGAGAAATGTAAAGCTTTGTGATCTTATTATTTGATTAACCAATATACTGATTTTTATCAACGCATATTGCTAGCTTTTTTGCACTCCAGCTTTTTGTTCAAATTTTCTGCACATTTCCGACATTTAAAAAAAGTAGGTCTTCTTTCTAATTATGGGCTTTAAGTAGTTAAGAATTTTATTTGAGTATTTATTTTATTTAAAAAGGCATTGTAGTTTTTTATAGGAATTGATTGAATTAAAAGAGCCTTGTATAGCAGAGAATGGTTGTGATATGTTAAGGATAGATAATCGCGTCAGCTTTACTCGTTTTGGCCAATGTGATTGATCCCTAGGTTACTCTATAGCTGGAGTGTTAAGAATTAACATGAAGATTGACCGTATATTTTTCTTATGCTTTTTAGCTAGTGCATGGCTCTTTTTGAGTGGGTTTAATGATTTGGTTGAAAAGGATAGTTTGGTTTTGCAAGGCCAAGAGGTAACAGTTAAGTCTAATTTTTACGAGATTGGACAGGCTCAAGTAACAAAAAAAATTTTAAAAGTTAAGGCGAAAAGTAATCATCTGAAAGTTAAGGCGGATGTAAAAATAAAAGAATCTGTTGATGATACTTCTATTAAAGGAACCGAAATTGAAAAAATATTGGATCTTTCTATACCTTTTAGTAATAGTAAAGATGCGAATTCATTAATTGAGTTGCAGAGTGTAGGGCAAAGAAAATCGCTTGATTTTTTTGACACTAAAACGAAAAAAGAACCTCGGCATATTGAATTAGATGGTGATTTTCTTATGTCACCTGAGCCTCAAGGGGAGAAGCTAAAATCAGTTGATGGTGCTGGATTGGTCATTAATCTTAAGCCATAAATCCTTATGATCTTATTTTAACCATTCAATAATATGATTTTCAAAATTTATGGATTTGGATTCCTTTATGGCATAACTACTGATTGAAACCCCCGCCTTTTTAACACTGGCATAGTTTCCTGATATTAATGGATGCCATGATGGGAGTTCTTTGCCATCATTGAGTAAACGGTATGCGCAGGTTGATGGAAGCCAGTTATACTTATCACTATCTAATTGTCTCAAATCTAGACATTCCGGAACTAATGTCGTTCTTTCGCTATATCGGGAGCATCGGCAGGAGTTTAGATTGATAAGTTTGCAGGCGACGCTGGTAAAAACTATTTTTCCTGTCGCTTCGTCTTCGAGTTTATGTAGACAACATTTGCCACAATTGTCACATAGTGACTCCCACTCTTCTATGCTCATTTCAGTTAGTTTTTTGGTTTTCCAAAAGCTCATAGAGTGTGATGATAAGTTATAGGTGATCTAATAAAGTTCTTGCTTGAATTGTTCTTTGGATTTCTTGTTTTACCGCTAGTTCAGCGAGAGTTTGTCTAAAATGAGAGTAACTTTGGATATTAACAACTCCGACTTCATTTAAAATATCTTGAAAATGTTCAGCAGCTCTTCCTCCAACAATAATAGCAACATTAGGGTCAATTAATTTCTTCAGTCGTCTTAGTTCTTTTGCCACAACATGATCATTGCTAGCAAAACTGATGCTAAGAGTTACAGCGCAGGCATTGGTATATTTAATCGCTGCAGCTATTTCTTCGGCAGGTAGATTTGTTCCAAGATAAGTCACTTGCCAATCACTAAGCTCTGCCATAATAGCAGCAAGTAAGGCACCTAATTCGTGAAATTGATCAATCGGAGTACTAACAACCATTCTGGGGGCATTTGCAACACATGGCTTATTGTTACGTAAAATATAAGCTAGCGAACGAATAACAGAAGAAGTCATATGTTCATGAACCGGCCTTAGCTCTCCGGTTTTCCAGCGCTCGCCAATTTTTGTTAACAGAGGTGTTAGCAAGTGCTCAATAAAAACTTCAGATCCGAGTTCTACGATTGCATTTTCAAAATGAGACTCTAACGCTTTCGGGTCGAAAGCTAAAACGGCTGCATAACATTTTTCCATATAATCTGAGGCAATATATAGCCTGTCACTAGCGCTAGGAATTATACGGGCAGTCTGTGGAGTTGATTCAGATTCATTTTTGACTATATTTTTTAGCTCTTCAAGTGAAAGTCTGGCAATTTGACTAATGCTATGACCATTGTTGGTTGCTTGGTTAAGTAGTTTTAAGCGGGCAATGTCTTGATCTGTATAAATTCGATGGCCACCTGACGTTCGAGTTGGCATAACAGCCTGATATCGTCTTTCCCAAGCTCTTACAAGATCAGATTTGACACCTGACCTTTTTGAGACTGTTTTAATCAAGTATTGGGCAGATTCATCATTAGTACTGGTCATGTTTACATGGTTTTATCAAAATATAAAGTTACATACTAGCATAAACTATACAAAACATTGACAAAAATTGTACGGAGCGTGATTGCAAGATGAATTGCTGTATTTTCGTCTTATACGGTTATTTAATTATCTGTTTTAATTGATTAATTATTCTAATTAAGTTGATAGCAGACTGTCTTTGATAACGCTAAAGATAATAAGTTGAGCAAAAGGTATTTTAAATGAATATATCATTAA
>CAJAHC010000623.1 GCA_903939355.1 uncultured Methylococcaceae bacterium
GATTATTTTATTAATGGGACTTGTTTTAATTATATGGCTAATACGATTTATTATGCAGCGTAATACCAAAGCAATTCCTGCCAATAAATATAACCATGCAGGCAATGCTAATAGTCAAACCATACCACCCGCAGGCACTAACAATACCGCGCCAACGGCTGGGCAACCAGCTAATGGAGGAATGGGCTCTGGCCTTATGGGCAACCTTGCCAGCGGCGCAGCACTCGGCGCAGGGATTGTGGCGGGTGAGGCTTTAATGCATCACTTTGTTGATGGGCATAGAGATAATGATAGATCTGAAACCCCATTGACTGATACATCCCCCTGGGGGACGACTAACGTAAGCAATAATAACGACAACATGGGGGGAACTGATTTTGGTATCGCAGATGATTCTTCATGGGATGACAATAATGCAGATTATAGTGATGATGACTGGACTTAACGGTTAATTTGATTTTTAAAAGGCTAAGACATGAAACTATTACACAACCAAAGAAAACTAACCATTATCGCCATGACTTTAACAATACCACTATTTCTCTTATCTTGTAGTGAAGAAGCAGAAGAGAAAGAAATCCATCATGTGGAGTCAATTATTGCTAAAACGGCAAATAACGTACCTGAAAAATTGCAAAGAGAAGCGCAAGAAGGAAATATTGAGGCCCAATACGAACTTGCTTATATGTATGAAAATGGCTTAGGTGTGCCAAAAGATGAAAGTAAAGCACTTGAACTATATCAAGCGGCTGCAGGAGATGGCCACGTTGCTGCTCAAAGTGCCGCTGATGCATTAAGTAAACGCAACTAAATCTATCACCTATTGTTATTAAACCGGACACCAACATGCTTAACCAGATCAAACTTTTCTTTGAACAACATCTTGCTCTATCTGCCCCCAGTGAAACTACGGAAGAAAAGCTCCAACTTGCCACCGTTGCTTTATTTTTAGAAATGATGCAAATGGACGATAGAGTTGAAGTGAAAGAACAAAATATTATCCTATCCTTAATTAACCAGAATTTTTCAATAACGACTGAACAATCAACATCACTACTACAGCTGGCAGAACAGCAACGAACACAAGCAACTGATTATTATCAATTTACATCTTTAATCAACAAAGAGTACAGTCAAGAACAAAAAGTTAGGCTAATTGAATCTCTCTGGAAAATTGCTTTTATTGATGGCATTTTGGATATCCAAGAAGAATATCTAGTTAGAAAGATTGCCGATCTTTTATATGTCCCTCATAGCGCTTTTATTATGGCAAAAAACAGAGTAAAACCAGAAAAAGCCGACTCTAACATCTAATTCCTTATCAATTAATATCAAAAAACTATTCATTTATTTATTTGTTAATAAATAGCTTTGAATTCTTTCTAGCAATTTTACGCTTGTATATAGTTGCAACTACTCAGTCAGATTTTAAGCTTGTAAAACAAAAGTATGTGTTTCCGGTAACTATCTGATTGCGACAACCTTAATATGGTTGTTGCCATCACACTATCTTTACCCTTTACACCTATCGCACCAATAGTGGGGTTTGTACCATTACCGTTATCTTTAATCGGGATGCTATTAATGATTGTTACGCTTTATCTGTCTTCAGCTGAAATCGCCAAACATATCTTTTACCGAATGGTCAAAATATAGGCCATATAAATATACTACCATTCTTTCATTACTGATTTAAAACGGAACTGACATATAGAAATCTTTATAACTCTGTAATGTTCTCATTTTTATTTATTACAAAACTGTATAAGTTAAGAAATTTTTCAGTAATGTTGTTTACGTTATTCTATTTCTGAAGTCAGGCAAGTCAGCTTGACATTAAAGAGGATTAATCCATGAACAAACCATACAAAACAATTCTTAGTGCTTTATTTACAATAGCTATATTCTCCGTCTCTGCAACTAATAGTGCCCAGGCAAATGAATCCAAAGAAAAAGAAATACAAGAATTAAAGCTTTTTAATAGTGCTAAAATTTCCCTAATAGATGCAATTAAAGTTGCAGAGCAAAAAACTGGTGGAAAGGCTATGGAAGCTGAGGTAAATGATAATTCGGATACTATTCAGTTCGAGATCGATGTTTTAAAAGACGGCAAAACTCATGAAGTTATAGTCGATGGCAAAACCGGCAGCGTTCTTAATGTTTCTCTTGATGATGAAGCTAACGAAAGCACTAAAAACGAGAAGGAATAATTTTAATGCCGGGGAGATCCTCTCCTCGGCGTTCTTTAAATACCATGAAAATACTACTTATTGAAGACGATAAAAAAACCGGAGATTATATAATAACAGGCCTTAAAGAAGCCGCTCATAGTATTGACTTGGCAAAGGATGGGTATGAAGGCCTCATCTTGGCCAAAGAAGGAACGTATGATCTACTCATAATGGATCGAATGTTACCTGGCTTGGACGGTCTTAGTTTGTTAAAAACCTTACGCATGGCACATTGTAATACACCGATTCTATTTCTTACCACCATGTGCGGCATTGATGATCGCGTTGAATGTCTAAACGCTGGTGCTGACGATTATCTTGTTAAGCCGTTTGCTTTTAGTGAACTTAATGCGCGAGTCAACGCACTGCTCCGCAGACCACGAGAAACTGTAGAACAAAAAATTTTACAAACTTCAGAGCTTGAAATAAATCTTTTAAAAGGAGTAGTTAAACGTAACGGAAATCTTATTGATCTTCAGCCTACTGAATTTCGCCTTCTTGAATATCTCGTTCGTCATGTCGGACAAGTAGTCACCCGTACTATGTTACTTGAAAATGTCTGGGAATTTCACTTTGACCCTAAAACCAACATTGTTGAAACCCATATCAGTCGCTTGCGCAGCAAACTGAATACCGGAAACAAAGCAGACCTTATCACTACCGTTCGAGGCTCGGGATATATCATTCATGAAGCTTCCTAATAGCTTCAGCAGTATTAGTTTTAAGCTCTCCGCGTTATATTTAGCTCTGTTTTTATGTTCTTTCTTATCTATTGGCATCACTGTTTACTGGTTAACGCAACAGTCATTAGAAACTCAACTTAAAAATACTATCGAAACGGAAGCCAATCGACTAAAAACTGAATTCGATGCAGATGGAATTATAGAATTACGAAACGAAATTGCAGAGGTATCAGATCGCGACTCACATACACTTTTTGAATACGGCGTTATTGATCAAAATGGACTCTTGCTAGCAGGGAAACTTGATACTTTTAAATTGTTTGATGGCTGGCAGTTAATTATGCGACCATCTGATAGTAAAGCACCTGAAAAAAGTAATCGTTACCTTTACTACATTAGAGTTATTGAATTACCAAATCACGTATGGCTAAGTGTCGGTCATGACGGTAAATTACTTCAAACTGCTGGTGATGCTGTAATTAAAGCTTTTACGGGGGGCTTTATTTTAGTTATTTTTCTGGGCACATGCGGCGGCTTTTATATTAGCCGTACTTTCCTAAGAAAAATAGAGAGCATCACAAAATCAACACAAACCATTATTGAGGGTGATCTTTCACACCGTTTGCCAGTTTCTAACTGGCATGATGAATTAGATAACTTGGCTTTATTACTAAATCTGATGCTGGATAAAATAAGCTCGTTAATCGAGAATATTCAACAAGTTTCCACTGACATCGCACATGACCTTCGCACGCCAATTAGTCATTTAAAATTAAGACTCGAAAATGCCATTAACAAGAGCCTTTCTCCAAAGCAATACTCAGAGCAGATTACCTTTGCAATTGAAGAGCTTGATTCTATCTTGGCTACGTTCTCTGCCTTACTTAGAATTTCTCAAATAGAATCAGGCTCTCGCCGTAGCAGTTTTAAATCATTCAATTTCAGCAATATAGTCATTGCAGTCAAAGAGGCACTCCTTCCTATCGCAGAAGAACAAAATAAAACCATCCAGTTGGACATTGAAAAATCACTTGTCTTAATGGGAGATAAAGAGTTGCTGACACAACTGATTTTTAATCTACTGGATAATGCAATCATACACACACCTAAAAAAACTCAGATAAATATGACGTTATGCTCATCAGGAACTCATACTGAATTAATAATTACAGATAATGGACCAGGCATCGCCGATGCGTATCACCAAAAAGTATTTCAACGTTTTTACCGCCTTGAACAAAGCCGTTCCACGTCAGGCAATGGCCTGGGTCTTAGTATAGTCTTGGCAATTACTGAACTTCATGAAGGCACACTAACGCTAACCGATAACAAACCGGGGCTTAAAATTATAGTAAGCATACCAACCAGAACGTCACATTTAATTACTTAAAACCTCCTGATAAAAGGGGAAATAAAACAGAAAGTTACATCATCATACAAAACGTCTTTAAGACATTTATATTTTCTTAACTGTTACACC
>CAJAHC010000624.1 GCA_903939355.1 uncultured Methylococcaceae bacterium
CTTGCTCTTTAATAAGTTTAACGACTTCTAATTTAAACGTGGTATCAAATACTCTACGTTCTTTATTCATGATGATTTCCCCGTTTTGATTGATTGAGTATATCAACCTATCTGGGTGTCTGTTTTTATTAGACCACTACAGTGATCGGCGCTTTTTTGAAGAGGGTGAGAAGATTATCAGGGAACGTTTTGGAATTCCTGTTTTAGGCGTATTACCTTTTCAGCCCCTGAATATTGACATGGAAGATTCCCAGTCGTTAGATAATTATCAGCAGCGTTTGGGCAGCGTAAAAATAAAGATGGGTGTTATCGCTTATCCAGGATTAAGTAATTATAACGACCTCGATGCGTTGATGGCAGATTCTGAAATTTATGTTGAATTAATATACGCTTATCGTTCGCTTAATGATTTTGATATGGTTTTACTGCCAGGTAGCAAAACCGTAATTAGTGATTTGCAATGGTTAAAAAAGCAGGGTTTATTTAAAGAACTTCAGTGCTTTAATAAGGCAATTTTTGGACTTTGTGGAGGTTACCAAATGCTTTGTGAAAGTTTACATGATCCCGATGGCTTAGAATATGACGGACCTATTATTGAATCCGGTCTGGGATATATTGATGATATCGTTATTTATCAGAGCCCTAAAATACTTCAGTGCGGATATTATCAACTTTTTTCTCACACAGCGATAAAAGGTTATGAAATTCATAGTGGACGCATGGGAAAGTATCCTTTGTTTAATCAAACAGGACGTTCATCAGGCACACATGTTCATGGTATTTTTGATGATGATATTTTCCGGAGTGATTATTTTAAGTCCATTAATAATCACTATCAGGGGTTTGCTTACGGAGAATATCGAGAGTCGCAAATACAGGCATTTATTAATATGGTCTCTGAGAATTTGGATACAGCTACTATTTTGCAATCGCTTCAGGACGATTAAGTATTTTTTTGAAATTAACGTTAAGTGTAGTTATCCAATGAAAACATTGTTCATAGGTGGTATTAAAAGTGGTAAATCTCGATTAGCTGAAACATACATCCTAGATTTGTCTCCTCTAGAACGACCTTACTACTTGGCAACAACGGAGTTTTTTGATGATGAAATACAAGCTAGGGTGGCCATTCATCAGCAACGGCGCAAAGAGTTATTTATTACATTGGAAGAGCCTGTGAAATTGTTTGAGACGATTGAAAAATGTCAGTATCCAGTATTGATTGAGTGTGTTTCGATGTGGCTAAATAATCTTTTGCATTACCAAGTTCCCGAGGTAGATATTTTGGAAGAACTGGAGGCCGTGCTTAACTTGCCGTGCTCTATGGTATTTGTCCATAACGAAGTGGGTTTGGGGGTGATTCCTGACAATGTATTGGCGCGTCAGTTTATTGATTTGTCAGGAAAAGCGGCTCAACTTATGGGGCAATATTGTGATGAGGTCTTTTTTTGCAGTGCTGGGATAATGTTACAAATGAAGCAGAAAAAATGAAACACAGATTCAAATTTAGTGGCTTGGTATAGTGATTAAATCACTGGCTACTTTTGAATCCTTATTGAAGGTTGATCATTTTTAATAAGGAAAAAAAACGGTTCAGATTCTGTTATTGGACTATTTTTTCTGCATAATGGTATGACAGAGATCAGAGATGATGTATTTTTTGTTTATTAGTTGTCGGCATAATTTCTTTTTTAAAGAAGGTATGATTTGCTAATAGCATAATAGGTTTATTCAGAAATTGAGCAATACCGGTCAGTCTTTGATGGAGTTGATTAGCATTAATTGCCGGCATGATAAAGCTAAAAGGTCCCTTCATGGGAAGTTTGGAGCTGAGATAGCCAGGGTTAAGGCGGCTAAATTCTTCGTAACTAAGGTCTGCAAGTTGAGCGACGTCCTTAAATTCTTTTTCAGCCAAATAGTCAACATCATGTTTGCGATCTATTTTTACGGTTACAAAATAGGGTTCATTTTTAAGTTGATTAAGTTTTAATCCATAGGCATCGGGGTTTGCAAATATACTTGATAAGGCTAAAAAACGAGGAACATACTCGCGTGTTTCCTCGGGTAAGTGCAAAGACCAAAAATCAACAGCCATGCCCTTTGCCAAATTGCGGTTAACGGCATTGTCGACGGTACCTTGGCCACAGTTATAAGCCGCTAAAGTCAGTAACCAGTCGCCACGAAAATGCTGATTTAAAAGTGTCAAATAACGCATTGCAGCCAGAGTAGAAGCAGTAATATCAAGTCTACCGTCATAATGCTTGCTTTGATGTAGGTCGAAGTCGTGGCCTGTTCCAGGAATGAACTGCCATAAACCTGCAGCACTTTTAGGAGATAGCGCTGTTGCTTGATAGGCACTTTCTATAATGGGTAATAAGGCAAGGTCATAGGGCAAATCATGATGATTAAGACTTTCGACAATGTGATAAAGGTAAGGGCGAGCACGTTCAGTGACTTGATGTAGATAATCGCTGTGCTGATTATACCAATCGACATGTTTATGAATTCGATCGTATTGACTTATTTTATCCCCATACTGATTCTTTGTGCTGTCCTTATTAGGCGGTTGGGGTAAAGCATTATTTATAATTGGTTTGGCATTTAGATTAGCATTGGGTTCGATTTTTATCGAATCGAGGTTCATTTGAGTGGCAGTATTTTTTGTCTGTAATACGTTATGTTTAAGGCGGCCAAAAGAGGTGTATCTATACATGGGCGCAGCAGCGGTTATTGGGAATACTAGTCGTCTACCAGAGTTAGTTGGTGTATGGAGATTAGATGTGCGACTTGTCAAGACGTTTGATGAGTTATCATTGGTAAAATTAGGCACGTCGTTATTTAGGGATTGAACGTGGTCTAGTTGTGGTTGGGCCGAGCGATCATTGGGTAGTGCTTTATATCGTTTTGTTGAAACAAATTGTACTTCAGATATTTCTATTCCTGAGCGAATACGCGCCCAAACATCGCTATTTTTCTCTAGTCTATCTTGTTGTTTAGATGGAGTTGACTGGGTACTTGCCAAAAGTTCAGTAGATTGAGCAAATAATAATGAACTTATTATTATATTCACTGTGAAGATAAATAGTTGCATTACAGACCTTATGGTATGTATTCGACTGAAGCATAGAACTAGGCCGAAATTAAGGGTGCTTTTATTGATGAAATAAAAAACATACGTAAAACCAAGTATAGGAGTTTTTGCTAAACAGAAAAGGGCACTTAGTTAATTTTAATGCGTTAAATGAAGAGCGTATCGCTGGTTATGAATCTTAACCATCTGTTTTAAATATGTTTTATTGCGCTCTACTTGAGAGATAGGAGTTGAAGCTGTCACTTTAAGTAAGTATGCTCAATTGCGAAATAGA
>CAJAHC010000625.1 GCA_903939355.1 uncultured Methylococcaceae bacterium
ATCATTTTTTACTAAATGTAAACCTATATCGTGAAATTGTGTTGCCGCTCTATCATGTACTAAACCACTGACTGCCATTTTAAACTTGCGAGGCAGGTAATCAAATTCAGGATGTAAAGTAGTCCATTGGCGAATTATTTCGCAATAAGGCCTAGGATCTTCTATCTCATCAATAGAAACACCAGCCAAATGATCTGACGTAGTGTTTCTCATGCAGTTGCCACTAGTTTGAATGGCATGCATTTGCACAGTGGCCAATTCTGCCAAAATATCAGGCACTTCTTCTAATTTAGGCCAATTGAACTGTACATTTTGTCGCGTTGTAAAATGACAGTAGTTTTTGTCATAAGTCCGAGCAATATGGGCCAGCTTTCTGAATTGTGTAGCGTTAAACAAACCATAAGGTCCGGCAACTCGTAACATGGGCGCATGTATTTGAACATAAAGCCCATTCCGCAAACGTAATGCGCGAAACTGATCTTCAGTAATTTCGCCTTTTATGTATTGTTCGGTTTGTCTTCTAAATTGGGCTACCCGTTCGTCAACTAGGGTTTGGTCGATATCGTTATACTGGTACATAGATGAGCGTTAAATATGTCTTTTTGGCGAATAATCATGATAGGTAATCATATACTGTGACTCATAAAATGACAAAATTAATTAGTTGATGATATTATTAACAGTTAAAATTTATCAAAATATTAATTATAAAACCAAATAGGGGGGAATTTTCGTGCGATTTTTGTTAATTTTGTTATCGGTATTACTGGTGCCTCAAATAGCCATGGCGGGTGGCTTTGAAAGCCTTGGCATGACAGGGACTGAACGCGGTATTTATACTGTTCTTATTTTTATCATCGCATACGGTTTTGTGATGACTGAAGAGTTTACGCATATGCGTAAATCAAAACCTGTTATCCTTGCGGCCGGCATAATCTGGGCTCACGCATCGGTTTTGGCTTCTCAAAAAGGTGTTTCAGTCGAAGCTATGCATGAAGCTTTCGAATATAACTTGAAAGAATATGCTGAGCTAATGCTATTTTTACTAGTAGCAATGACTTATATCAATTCCATGTCAGAGCGGAATGTATTTGAAGCGCTACGTTCATGGATGGTCAGAAAACAATTCGGCTATCGTAAACTATTTTTGATCACTGGCATTATCACTTTCTTCCTGTCAGCAGTCGCTGATAACTTAACAGCGGCTTTATTAGTTGGTGCTGTTGTAATGGCGGTTGGTGCAGATAATGAAAAATTCATCAGTATTGGTTTTGTAAATTTAGTAGTTGCCGCTAATGCCGGCGGTGCGTTTTGCCCTTTTGGTGATATTACCACTTTAATGGTTTGGCAAGCGGGTTATGCTGAATTCTTTGATTTCTTCAAACTATTTATTCCTTCAGCTGTTAATTACGCAGTTCCCGCTGCTATCATGTATTTTGCCGTACCTGATGAACAACCCAAAATCACTTCAGAAGACGCCGTTCAACTAAAGCCCGGCGCAATACAAATTTGCGTACTGTTTTTATTAACTATTGCCACTGCGGTTAGTTTTAAACAAGGGCTCCATTTACCTCCTTTCATGGGTATGATGGTCGGCCTTTCTGTGTTAATGCTGTATGGATATCACCTGAAAAAGAAATTTTATGTTGAAGGTGAAGAAGGCTTTGATATTTTCAATAAAGTTCGTCATGCAGAATGGGATACCTTGCTGTTTTTCTTCGGCGTGGTGTTTGCTGTCGGCGGTTTAGGATACATTGGTTATCTTGAATTATTATCTGGTGCCATGTATGATGGCTTAGGACCAACAACTGCTAACATATTAGTCGGCCTTATCTCTGCCATCGTTGATAATATTCCTGTCATGTTTGCAGTATTGAACATGAATCTGGATATGGATTTATATCAATGGTTGTTAGTAACATTAACAGCCGGAGTTGGTGGGTCATTACTTTCTGTCGGCTCAGCCGCAGGCGTAGCCTTAATGGGACAATCTAACCATAAATATACTTTCTTCAGTCATTTAAAATGGACTCCTGCAATTGCTGGTGGTTATGTAGCAAGTATTTTTGCTCACTACTTAATTAATGGATGATAATAAAGGAAAAAGCGTTATAGCTAACATATAGCGCTCAATATTTGTAGAGGTTGTATTCTTACACACGGCGAACAGCCTCTACATTTATTCTCGTAGCAAACCAATGAAATTGGATCCATCCCTTCCGCTCTACCCTCTTCAAAATCTATATGTATGTACTTTAAGATCTTTAAAGAATAAGATTGGTGTAAGATTTTGCTTAATGACAAGTTAACACACTAATAAACCATTAATTTTTTGACTTCACTATTGCAACCAAAAACCTCGCCTTCAGGTATTCTGTGACAAATAATACGAACATCCGCAAGATATTATTTAACCAACACATGCTCATTTGTATCTTAACCGGATTCAGCTCGGGCTTACCGTTATACATTCTAATTTCACTGCTACCTGCTTGGTTACGCTCAGAAAACGTGGATTTAAAAGTCATTGGCTTATTTGCACTTATTCAATTGCCTTTTACATGGAAATTCCTTTGGGCACCTCTGTTTGACCGCTATATTCCACCTCTAGGCCGCCGTCGAGGGTGGCTTTTTATTTGGCAAACAGCATTAATACTTACCATTCCTGGATTTGGCGTGTTCCATCCAACTCTTGATTTATGGACTATTGCTTATTTGGCCACCCTAGTTGCATTTTTTAGTGCTTCACAAGATATTGTTATGGATGCTTATCGACGTGAACTGTTACTCGATAATGAACTAGGCTTGGGCAATGCAATTCATGTGAATGCTTACAAAATAGCAGGTCTTATACCAGGGTCTCTATCTCTGATTCTCGCCGATCATATGCCGTGGGATAGTGTTTTCATTATTACTGCCTTGTTTATGATACCCGGCATTACCATGACACTGTTCGTGAGCGAACCTATACTTAAAAATGGTACGCCTAAAACACTCAGAGCTGCTGTAGTTGAGCCTTTTCAAGAATTTATTAGTCGGAATGGCATTAAGTCAGCTGTCACAGTACTTGCCTTCATCTTTTTTTACAAATTAGGAGACAGCATGGCCACAGCGCTCGCTACACCTTTTTACCTTGATATGGGATTTAGTAAAACTGAGATTGGACTAGTCGCTAAAAATGCCGGCTTGTGGCCAAGTGTGGCCGGTGGATTGCTTGGTGGTGTTTGGATGATTAAACTGGGCATTAATAAAGCGTTGTGGCTTTTTGGCGTGGTTCAAATGTGTGCAATTTTAGGCTTTGCCTGGTTGGCTACAGTAGGTCACAGCTTACCCTTATTAGCCATAGTAATAGGCATTGAAGCCTTAGGTGTAGGTTTAGGAACCGCCGCATTTGTGGCCTTTATCGCTCACACTACGCATCCAAATTACACCGCGACACAATTCGCTTTATTTACAAGTCTGGCAGCAGTACCTCGAACATTCGCCAATGCAGCCACTGGTTATCTAGTAGACTCACTTGGATGGATGACTTTTTTTCTATTATGTTTTTTTATGGCGGTACCAGGTATGTTGCTTTTACTTAAGGTTGCTCCATGGAATGGTCAGGAAACACCAATAAACTCTTGATAGTCCTAAACGACTGATTATTTCTCAAAAAAATTAACATAATTTGGCTTTGATTCTGTTCATCAAGGCGTATTAATTTCAAAGGCATAGTCAACTGTTAACGGTGCATGATCGGAAAAACGCTCGTCTTTATAAATAGAGGTGGCTAAAACTTTGTCTATTAGCCCTGCGCTAATTATTTGATAATCAATACGCCAACCCACATTCTTTGCCCAAGCTTGCCCCCTGTTTGACCACCAAGTGTATTGTTCAGCCTCTTGATTTATCAGCCTGAAAGCATCCACCCAACTATCATTTACAAATAATGTATCAAGCCAAGCCCTTTCTTCGGGTAAAAATCCCGAGTTTTTCTTATTTCCACGCCAGTTTTTTAAATCAATTTCTTTATGAGCAATATTCCAGTCGCCACAAATTATATAATGACGATTAGTTAGGGCGCAGGATTGTAAATAAGGCATAAAACGGTTCATAAAATCAAACTTAAACGCTTGCCTCTCTTCACCTGAAGAACCGGAAGGGAGATAAAGTGAAATAACACTTAAATCACCAAATTGCGCCTCGATAAAACGCCCTTCAGCGTCTATATCAGACCACCCTATTCCATTAATAACCTTATCTGGTTTATTTCTACAGTAAAGTGCAACCCCACTATAGCCTTTTTTATCGGCATCATGATAAAAACAATTGTAATTTTTGGGGCAAAAAGGATCACTACTAAGCTGACTTATCTGAGCTTTTGTTTCTTGAAGGCAAATAATGTCAGCATTTTGTGCCTGCATCCAATTAAAAAAACCTTTACGTTCTGCTGCTCGGATCCCATTGACATTTAAAGAAATAACACGCATATATTTAACAAGGGTTGCCAATTACTCATGAAAAAAGTATTATACCGAGTTCTATAATATGTATGTAGTCTCTTTACGGGTAATGTGTAAGTAATATGAAACCAGAAATTCATCCTGAATATAAACAAATTACTGTAAGCTGTGGCTGCGGTAATACATTTTTAACCGGCTCTGTATTATGTAAGGACTTACAGGTTGAAGTTTGTTCTTCATGCCATCCTTTTTATACAGGTAAACAACGCGTTGTTGATACAGCAGGCCGTGTTGATAAATTCCGTAAAAAATACGGTAAATAAAATAGCTCTATCTTTTGACCCTAAAACATCTATTTTTTACAACTGCAACTCCCTTTTCTCCTAGGTGGGCAGTTGTAAAGTAATATTGCTTGATGCGGACAATAAGTATGATCATACCTTACGCCAATTGACCTCTTAAGAAGTCAGTTGGCGTAAGGTATATCAGTAGGAATACTTATAACTGGTGACTCCGTCAGCGAATACAATTTTCATTCTATCCAAAGCTTCACCCTAATCGATTCAAAAAACTTATTACTATTTGCTCACAAAACTGATGTCTGTGCGCATTTACTAAACAACTTCTCAAGCAAAATTAATTGAGTAACTGCAAGCTTGACTTGTTCATTCACTTTAAGCCAGAACAACTAATAGTTTTCTCTACTTTCTGATCATTAAAGGTTTTACGTAACGTACTCTTCATTATCGCTAATTTGTAAGTTTTTATTTCCATTTTCTATGCAATAACCTACATCTTTAAAGAAGGTCTATACTTTGAACACAAAGTCAGTTGATAATAAACGTTAGAATTTTTGAGTTCACCTGAAAAGCCTTTACTTAATTCACTAAACTAATGAAACATGATAACTAGGATCCATTAGAAAAGACTTTTTTGAGGTTGCCATGAATTGGTTTATTAAAAAACATAAGAATGTTCTTGGTATTGATATCAGTACAGTTGCAGTAAAGTTAATTGAATTAAGTAAATCAGGCTCTTATTACAAAGTCGAAAGCTATGCTATTACACCTTTTCAACCATCTGGTGGTGAATCAACTCTTACGAATAGCAATGTGATCACAAATGCTTTAAAAACAGCCATCAATAGCTCAAAAACCAAGTTAAAAACAGCGAATATCGCTGTTTCTGGGTCTGCTGTCATAACCAAAATTATTTCCATCCCATACTCATTAACCGACTCCGAAATGGAAGAGCAAATAATGATTGAAGCAGATCAATACATACCGTATTCACTTGATGAAGTTAATTTTGATTTTGAAGTACAAGGCGTTAATAAAAATAACCCAGAAATTGTTGATGTTCTATTAGTAATTTCCCGCCGAGAAATTATTAATTACCGTGTTGAAACCTTAACGAAAGTAGGTTTAAAAGCCAGTATTGTAGATGTTGATACATTCGCGATGGAAAATGCTTTTCCATTATTACCTAATTATTTACCCAACTCGAATAACTCTTTAACTGTCGCTATAGCGGACATAGGTGCAACATTATCAACCCTAACGATACTCCATAACAGCCGGGTTATTTATACTCGTGATCAAGACTTTGGAGGACAACAATTAACCGAAGCAATTCAACATCGTTACGGACTTTCTTACGAAAAAGCCGGATTGGCAAAGATTCAAGGCGGCTTACCTGATAATTATAAGATAGATGTCCTTGAGCCATTCAAAGATGCAATGGTTCAGCAAATTCAAAGATCATTACAGCTATTTATTTCATCCAAAATGAATAGAAATATCGATTACATTGTTCTTGCTGGTGGCTGTGCCTCAATAAAGGGCGCAGCCACGCTAATTGCACATCGTATTGGGCTGCCTGTCCATTTAGCCAATCCCTTTATCAACATGAACCTATCTCATAAAATAGCTCCTAGTGATTTATATGCTGTTGCACCAGCAATGATGATTGCTTGCGGATTAGCAACAAGAGGTTTTGATTAATGACAAAAATTAATTTATTACCATGGAGGCAAGAACTTCTAAAAAAGTATCAGAAAGAATTTATTAATACGATAATTCTATCAACGTTAATTAGTTGTATAACTATTGCAATAGTCCACACCTATATCAACGTATTAAAAGACTATCAAGAGCAAAGAAACCAGTTACTTCTGAAGGAAATTGCGATATTAGACTTACAAATAGTAGATATAAAAAATATCGAAGAAAAAAAGAGAAAACTATTAACTAAAATAGATCTTATCCAAAAATTACAGGAAAGTCGTCCGCTGACTGTTCATTTGTTTGATGAAATTCCTAGAATTCTACCTGATGGTGTATATCTCACAAAAATTATACAAACAGGAACAGATCTAATTTTTGAAGGCAAGTCACAATCAAACGCAAGGGTTTCAGCTTTTATGAAAGCAATTGAAGCCTCGCCGTGGCTACAAAAACCTGGCATCACCATCATTAAGTTACCGGACACTAAATCACCTGATATCAATAATCCTGAGCAACTAAGTGATTTCACCTTACGCGCCTCACAAGAACAACTCACGCAAAAAACCGGAACTAGAAAAACTGATGATTTTGTCAGAAATTAATTGGGACATACATGTGGCCGGCACCTGGCCAGCACCTGTTAAAAAATTCGTTATCATAATGGCTTATGTAATTGTATTAGCTATTGGTATTTATTTTGATACCTTAGATCAATTAAACGTAATCGATGGTGCTAAAAACAGGGAAACAACTTTAAAAAATGAATTTGAAACAAAACAAAAAAAAACATCCAATCTCCAAGAATATCAAAATCAATTATCACAAATAGAAGATTCATTGGCTGAGATGATTCGACAGATGCCAACAGAAGAAGAATTAGCAGGTTTACTCGTTGATATTTCGCAAACGGGCTTAGCCAGTGGCTTGCAATTTAAACTGTTTAAACCGGACAACCCAATCCTGAAAGATTTCTATTCTGAATTACCTATTAACATTCAAGTAATAGGTAAATATCAAGAACTCGGTCTATTTGTCAGTGGCTTGGCTTCATTGTCCAGGATTGTCACATTACACAACATTACTATTACGCCCGATGGAACTATTG
>CAJAHC010000626.1 GCA_903939355.1 uncultured Methylococcaceae bacterium
GGGCATTTTAGCATCTCAACTACGCAGCGTTATATCGATGCAGCTCACATAGCTGACATCTTTAAATCAATCTAACAACTGACAAACAAGATTCACCTAAAATTCAAATCAAAAAGCATAAACCAAAGACACTGCCTACACTCCCCCTATAGCCATTTTTAAAAACGACAATAGCGATCATTTACCTCCGCTATATTTCACTCCTATTTTTAGGGTTTACTACTAAAATGATTAGTGAATAACTAACAATCTCATAGAAGATAGATTAGCAAAGCTGAGACCTCAGCTACGCTTACTAATTATCATTCCTGTAAATGCCCTTCCAGCGCGGCTAATAGATAATTATCAACCAAAATAACTTTATTTTGCATTTTTGAGACATCGTAAATAGCCGTATAAGTTGTAATATTCCATTATGAGAATGAATTCACTTACCTTCGATCATAACCAATTAACTCAAAACTTATAAACCTCTTTTCTAATATAAATTCACGTCAACAAAATTTCTTTTATGTTTTCTCTTATTTATTCAACTTTATCGAATAATTTTCGAGAAAAATCAAATCATGGAACGATTTATGCTAATAGCATTATATAAATGCGTAAAAGTACATTTTTAAAATAAAACTAACTCATTAATTGGGTAATAGGAAACAGGAAACAGATTATGACCATTCGTGTCGCTATTCGTCACAAAACAGTATACAGATTCGATAGACCTGTCTCATTATCACCGCATATTTTTCGACTGCGCCCAGCAGTTCATTGCCAAACTCCTATAAAGGCTTATACATTAAATATCGAACCAAAAAAATATTTTATCAATTGGCAACAAGACCCTTTTGGCAATATTGTTGCACGTGTAGTGTTCCCTGATAAATCTGAACAACTTAGTGTTGAAGTTGAAATAATTGCTGATTTGACAGTAATTAATCCTTTCGATTTTTTTGTAGAAGATTATGCAAAAGACTACCCGTTTAAATACGATTTATTAACTCTTAAAGAATTACAACCCTATCTTGAGTTATCTGAAATTAGTCCTTTATTAAACCAATGGATAAGAGAATTCAATAGCAGTAAACGTCCAATTAATGATTTTTTAGTTGATATAAATCGAGCCACTTTTGAGGCAATCAGCTATAACATACGGATGGAAGTAGGCATACAAAGTTGCGAAGAGACTTTGAAAATACGTAGTGGTTCTTGTCGTGATTCTGCATGGTTATTAGTACAGGCATTGCGACATCTTGGTTTAGCAGCACGATTTGTATCAGGCTATCTGGTTCAATTAACCACTGATCTAAAGTCCTTGGATGGTCCATCTGGTCCTGAACAAGATTTTACTGACTTACATGCTTGGACAGAAGTTTATATACCCGGTGCAGGATGGATTGGACTCGATCCAACCTCTGGTTTGTTAGCCGGTGAAGGTCATATCCCTCTGGCGTGTACACCTGACCCTGCCAGCGCCGCTCCTGTGACCGGCGGCACGGATAAATGCGAAGTAGAATTTCAATTTAGTAACACAGTAGATCGCCTGCATGAAGATCCCAGAGTTACCAAACCTTATACCGAAGAGCAATGGTATCAAATTAATTCCTTGGGAAAAGCTGTTGATAAGCAGTTAATGGCCGATGACGTTCGCCTGACTATGGGGGGCGAACCAACTTTTGTTTCTGTTGATGACATGGAAAGCGATGAATGGAATACGCACGCTGATGGTGCAAACAAACGAAGTAGTGCACAACAATTGACCATTCGATTAAAAGATGTCTTCGCAAATGGAGCAATGCTCCATTATGGTCAAGGAAAATGGTATCCCGGCGAACCTTTACCAAGATGGCAATATGGTATTTTTTGGCGTAAAGATGGTGTTTCTATTTGGCGTGATCCTGCCCTGCTAGCTGATATCAATAAAAATTACGGCCATACTGTCAAACAGGCTGAACAATTTATTTATCAACTCGCTAAACGTTTAGGTCTGAAATCAAAGTATATTATTTCAGCTTATGAAGATAGTTTTTATTATTTATGGCAAGAAGGTACCTTACCTAAAAATATTGACCCATCAAAAAGTAATCTAAAAGACCCCATCGAACGTAAAACACTCAGCCAACTATTAGATGCTGGTTTAGATCAGCCAGTCGGGTTTACTTTACCTATTAAATGGAATTGGTTAGAACACAATTGGAAAAGTGGTCCTTGGGATTTTCGACGACGAAAAATGTTTCTCATTCCTGGCAACTCTCCAATGGGCATGCGTTTGCCATTATCGAGCCTGCCTTGGGTTGCACCTGATAAACTGGACAGCCAAGAACCACAAAGCCTTTTTGGGGATTTGCCCGAGTTGAGCGATTATTATGGTGAGGTAACACTAAGATATAGCCACATTGATGGAAAAACCAATGAACACCCGGAAATAATAGAACAAGAATCAGGGGACGCTTTAACAAACGAAGTTGAAGTTCCGCATACAGCAATTTGTATAGAAGCTCGAGAAGGACATCTATATATTTTTATGCCACCTTTGACTACCTTGGAACATTATTTGGAATTGGTTACGACTATTGAAACAACAGCAGAAAGCTTAGTTTTACCTATAGTTCTAGAAGGATACGAACCCCCTCGGGATTACCGAATCGAACGATTAATGGTTACTCCCGATCCTGGTGTAATAGAGGTAAACATCCACCCATCTAAAAGCTGGGAGGAGTTAGTTGAAAAAACTACCCTAATTTACGAACAAGCTCGCTTAACTAGATTAGGCACTGAAAAGTTTATGCAAGATGGTCGTCACACTGGTACTGGCGGAGGCAATCATATAACTATGGGCGCAGAAATGCCCACTGATAGCCCACTTTTACGACGACCAGATTTATTGCGTAGTTTAATAACCTATTGGCAACACCACCCAGGATTGTCCTATTTATTCTCAGGTATGTTTATAGGCCCTACCAGCCAGGCACCAAGAATTGATGAAGGTCGAGATGAAAAACTCTATGAATTGGAAATAGCTTTTCAACAAATGCCCGAAGGCGATGTTCCAGAGCCTTGGTTGGTTGATCGTTTGTTGCGTCATTTGTTAACTGATATAACCGGTAACACTCACCGTTCTGAGTTTTGCATTGATAAGCTGTATTCACCTGATAGCTCAACAGGAAGACTTGGCATTCTAGAGTTGCGATCTTTTGAAATGCCACCCCATGCGCAAATGTCCTTAGTACAAATTGTTTTGTTGCGATCATTGATTGCCTGGTTCTGGCGAGATCCTTATAAGCATAATTTGATTCGTTGGGGTACAGAATTACATGACAAATTTATGTTGCCTCATTATGTTCGCGAAGACATGAAACAAGTTACCAAAGACTTACAACGAGCTGGATTTGCTTTTGATCTAGAATGGCTAGCACCTTTTTTTGAATTCCGTTTCCCTCGTTATGGTAATACCATGATTGATGGCATTGAATTAGAGTTACGTTTTGCTATTGAGCCTTGGCATGTCCTTGGAGAAGAAGTTAGTAGCACCGGGACTGCAAGGTATGTTGATTCCTCAGTAGAACGTATACAGGTTTCGGTAACTGGATTTACCGAAGGCCGTTATGTGGTAACGTGTAATAGTCGAAGATTGCCTATGCGTAATACAGGTCGAAAAGGAGAATTTGTTGCTGGAGTTCGATATCGTGCATGGCAGCCTCCGTCGGCATTACATCCTACCATAGCACCTCATACACCTTTAATATTTGATGTAATCGACACATGGAATGGACGGTCTGTTGGAGGCTGTACTTATCATGTAAGCCATCCTGGTGGTCGCAGCTATGACGATTTCCCAGTTAATGATTATGCTGCAGAAACTCGACGTATGACAAGATTTTGGGCTTATGGACATACTGCAGGAGAAGTAATTAGGCCGCCATTAATAAATTTGAAAGGTAGGGTATTCGATAAGCCTTTATTGGCAAAAGTTAAAACTAATGAAACTCCCCCAAGAGCTATGGCACCACCTATGGAAGAGTTGAGTACCGAATATCCTTTCACATTGGATTTACGACATCATAGTAGATAACTTTTCAGTCTGTAGGATCAAGTAAGTTAAGTTATCAAAACTTAAACAACAATTTACAGGCAAAATAAAATGAGTTTCAACCTACAACTGCTATATATATTGACATGAGTGATAACTTAAAACTGCTAAACCCGGCGATATTAACGTTAGAAGATAAAAGCTATTCGTTACCTACTTACATGGGAGTGGAAGGTGAGAAAGCGATTGATATTACCAAATTACGCAGTCAAACCGGTTACGTAACGCTCGATGATGGTTATGGGAATACAGGTGCTTGTGAAAGTGCTATTACCTATATTGATGGTGAAAAAGGCATACTCCGTTATCGTTGTTATCCCATTGAAGAGTTGGCAGCCCATTCCCGATTTGTCGAAGTCTCTTATTTATTGCTCTACGGTGAATTACCTACCGCAGAAAAACTCTTAACGTTTTCCACGCGCCTTAATGAATCATCGATCATTCATGAAGATATGCACCATTTTTTCAATGGCTTTCCTCGTGGCTCGCATCCTATGGGTATTCTTACGACGATGGTTGCCTCGTTATCTACTTTTTATCCAGTACCCGATCGCTTGGATGAAACAACAGAAATACAAATTGTCGCTAACTTGGTTTCTCAAGTCCGTACTATTGCTGCTTTTTCTTATAAGAAATCAATTGGCGAGCCGTTGGTCTATCCTTCGATCAAATACAAGTACACCAGTAACTTTATGAACATGATGTTCTCATCACCTGTAAGAGATTATCAACTGGATACCGATATTGTCCGTGCTATTGATATGTTATTGATACTGCATGCCGATCATGAGCAAAACTGCAGTACCTCATCCGTGCGCACAGCAGGTTCTAGCATGGCCAACGTTTATGCTGTCATTACAGCAGGTATCGCGGCACTTTGGGGGCCTCGTCATGGTGGTGCCAATCAGGAAGTCATTAAAATGCTTGAGCAGATTCATGCAGAAGGCGGTGATGGAACCGAATTTATTAATCAGGCCAAAGACAAGAACTCAAATCGACGATTAATGGGCTTTGGTCATCGTGTTTATAAAAACTTTGATCCACGTGCGCAAGTATTAAAACAACATTGTGACAAATTATTAAATAAGCCAGGTATCAATGATCCCTTGTTAGATATTGCCCGACGACTGGAAGAAATAGCATTGAGTGATGATTATTTTATCTCTCGAAAACTATATCCCAATGTTGATTTCTACTCGGGACTCATACTCCGCGCCGCCGGTATACCAACCAATATGTTTACCGTTCTCTTTGCAATCGGACGCATGCCAGGATGGTTGGCACATTGGCGAGAAATGATACACGGTGAACAAGTGACCATTTATCGCCCACGCCAAATTTATACGGGTGAAAAAATGCGCCACTATCAAGATATTAGTGCAAGACTTTAATAACTGGATTTCTTCAGAAATTATTACTTAGCTGTCACTTTATTATCATCGTGTTACCGAATTAACTGTTATGCAACGTTATAAGTAGATGGCTTTAAATGTTAAATGAATAAACAAATGAATAATGCCCAGAATGATCGAAAAGTAATAAATAGAGCATTCTGCGTAGCGCCAATGCTGGATTGGACAAATACTCACTGTCGATTTTTTCATCGGTTGATTTCCCAACATGCAGTGTTGTATACCGAGATGGTGACGACAGGGGCTTTAATTCACGGTAACCACCATCGGTTTTTAAACTTTAATGGCAGTGAAAATCCACTTGCGTTTCAATTGGGAGGTAGTAATCCAAAGGAGTTGGCTATCTGTGCCAAGATGATTGAGGACTATGGTTATGATGAAGTGAATTTGAACATTGGTTGCCCCAGCGATAGAGTTCA
>CAJAHC010000627.1 GCA_903939355.1 uncultured Methylococcaceae bacterium
CCGCTGTAATAAACTCTAGGGGGGAAGTGATTGCAGTTTATCAACAACCTTGTCCCTTATGGAAAGGTTTGGATCAATTACAGACCTCGGTAATATTCATATTGCAGGAAGCTGTTGCATGGGATTGTCGGCATGTAATAACCATGACAGGCGAATTGGTTGATTTATTTGAAGATCGGGACGATGGAGTTAAGCAAATCATAGCAACCATGACGACCCTGTTACCGCAAAATAGGGGTCTAGTATTTGCTGGTCTGATTGGGTTTTTAGAGTTAGAGCAGGTTGAATCTAAACATTATCTGGGTATTGCTTCGGCAAATTGGCTTGCCAGTGCTGCTTTTGCGGCGCAAAAAGTGGAGAATGGACTTTTTGTTGATATAGGCAGTACGACAACAGATATACTTTTTCTCAAGGATGGCAAAGTGAAAGCGGAGGGTTATACTGATTATCAGCGATTAATCTCTAGGGAACTTGTATATACAGGAATCGTTAGAACAGCAGTTATGGCAGTGGTGCAAACTACACGTGATCAAGATCAGGAAATTAGTGTAATGGCAGAATATTTTGCTACGATGGCAGATGTTTATCGAGTGACCGGTGAACTGAATGAATTACATGACCAAACTGAAACCGCAGATGGTTCTGAAAAAACAGTATTAGCCAGTGCCAGACGATTGTCACGTATGATAGGTAGTGATTTTTACAAGGAAGAGCTTCCTCGTTGGCAACAATTTGCCGAGAATATTCGTGCTCAACAATTACAAAAAATTCAAAATGCGTGTGAATATCGAATCAAAAATGAGGCAATCTTAAAAATCAATCCGATAATAGGTGCTGGAGTAGGGCGATTTTTGGTAAAACAACTTGCCGAGTTATTGGGTTACCCTTATCTTGATTTTTCTGATTTATTTCCAGCATCAGTAATTCAAACAGGGTTGTCACCTTCAGATTGTGCGCCTGCAGTTGCTGTGGCCTGTTTGGCTATAAAGCTAAATTAATCATGCTGTTATGCCTTATTATTTATTACGATGAATGAACCGATTAGCTTAGACAAACCGGTAAAGGCTAAACCAAAGCTCAAATCAGATGTTAAGCCTGAGTTAAAACCACCAACTCGTCCAAGGAAACCGAGAGCAAAAAAAAAGCTAGCCAAGTCACCTGTTAGTAATTTTAAACATCGTTTAATTTGGGGTGGCCTTGAGCTTCTGGGCTTGGCAATTTCTGCTGTACTGGCCATTATGGTTATTTTAGGTTATTCGGCTAATTGGTTTTCAGGGACCCGATTTTTTACCAGTTTGTTGCCTTTTGCAATCGGTGTGTTGACCATGATTGTAATGACGACTGGCTTGTTAATTGGTTGGTGGCGGCTGAGAAAACAGTTGCAGGTCAAGTCATTTTTTTTGTCCCCTATTTTAGCTGTTTGTCTTGCACTGGTTATTGGTTGGTTTTCCATGCAAGATCAATTTTCTCAGGCACGAGGGCATTTTCGTACCTTGGTGGGTGGCAAGTCAGAGGCTGGCAGAGTGACTTTGGCTCATCAAGTTTATGCGGCTTATCGTCGATATGATTCGGAGCAGTTGAAAAAAATACTTAATCGGGCAGACGCCTATAATTCTGATATTAAAGAGGCCGCCAAAGAGTTTGATCTTGATCTTAATCTCTTGCAAGGTATCGCAGCAACGGAATCTTCTTTCTTGCCACGCAATAGTACAGATGGTGGGCGTGGCTTATTCCAAATTACACAGGTACCAAAAGAAGTAGTGGAGCAGGCAGGCAAGCAGTTGTCAGAGCATCAACTTTCATTACACAATCCCAGACATAATGCATTTCTGGCAGCGGCGACATTAAAGTATTATTTGGCACAGATGAACGATGACTTGTTTCTTGGGTTATTGGCTTACAATATTGGCCCTGCAAATGGTGGTCTTAAATTTATCATGCAAGAATATGGTGTAACTGACTTTGTGACTATACAGCCTTATTTACAGTTGCTACCGAGGGATTATCCGATTCGTGTTTTATCCTACTCTCTGGCGTTTAGACTTTGGCAAAAAGAAGGGAAATTACTGGCATATGAAGAAGGAAAAAATGCCCAGCATATTCAGAGTATTGGAATACCAGGCTTGCTGATGGATTTTTAGGTAAAAGGTGGGCAAAGAACATGCCCACGCAATCTGTTATCGTTTTACCATTGAGACTCACCAGTTTCAGGGTCGTACATTTCGTGAACAATTTTATGACGGTTGGCTATTAATTCATCAATGCTGGGTGAGTTACTCATGGCTCGTGAAATAGCTAGTTTCATGGCTTCATAATTCGTGCGATATAAATCTTTACGATCTAATTCAGGGTTGGTTGCACATTCAGGTGCTATCCATAACATCGCAATGATACATAAGTCATTGGCTTTATCGGCAGGAATAACACCAGCGATAACGCTGTCAATAACTGCATCGGCAACGGCTGACTGCACAGGCCCACCAAATAACTCAATATAGGCTGAAGACTTCATGGTCACTTTAGGCACTATGATCGTTGCAGGGCGAACTTGTTGGTTACAGGCTCGAATGGCAAACATGCGGGTATGGCCTTCCGTTTGGCCCATCAGATTTGCAAAGGCATGCCCCGCAGGTCCTTTTACATTACCAATAAGTATTTCAGGCATCGCATCGGTGCCTTGACCTTCGCTAGAAAATACGGTTGCTTCACCGGTTCTAAACCAAATTGTATCTGACATTAAAAAATCCAAAGAGAGTAATAATAATCGTACATTTTATGATGGAAGCATAGGGACGGCAATATATTAAGTAGTTTGAGCAAAAATAAGGCGATGACAAAATGATGGCGAAGAGGTCAGTTTAGTTATGATAATATGCTTTCCATGTGCCGTTTTTTTTAGTTAGAAAGTCATGGTTAAACTCCGCGCAATTAATTACTCTTCATCGTTGTTAAAAAAAATATTTCCCCTATTTTCGACAGCGTTTTTTTATCTACTGTATTACTTGATTAGTACTGTCAAATTTGATGTGCAAATCGATGCATCGGCTATTTTTTACGACTTTCTATTGCAATTGGCGATTGCTTATATTCTGTTTTCCATATCAAAACGTGTCTGGACTTTTTTGGTAATTCAAGCATTAGTAATGGGGATTTTATATGTCGGTAATGCGGTAAAAATGTCATTTTTTGGCGGCCCGATTATGCCGGATGATATTTTTGCACTCCGTTCTTTACTATTGATACTGGAAGGTTGGCGGTTTTTTGCTGTTGCGATACCATTAGCTGCGATTGCTAGTTTATTGTTATTTAATTTTACCATGCGTCACTGGAGCGCCTATCTTGCCAGTTTGTTAGTTATATTGCTAGGCATTACAATGGCATATAAGCCCGCTATGATACTTGATCCGCTGGATAAAAATATTCCTCACTCGGTGTGGGATCAACGATCCAATTATTTGTTTCGTGGTGCTACCTTATATTCTCTGCATGAAGGCGCACGTTATTTTGCTCTGTCTGACAAGCCTCCTGATCCTGATGAAGCTCAGATAGCTGCTGAGAAGTTGTTAAGCACGGCTCCTTCTTTAAAGGTAAAGGAAGTCTTAGATAAAAAGCCTTTTACACCGCGCAATATACATATCGTATTGTTGGAATCATTCTGGGATCCCAACGAGTTAAAAAAAGCCAAGTTTGGAGCGAATCCTCTGGCGTCTGATTTTCGAAAACTTTGGAAAAATGCAGGATACTCGCATGCCTTAACGCCCGTATTTGGAGGCTATACCGCAAATTCAGAGTTTGAAGTGTTATGTGGATTTCCGGTGACCAAGGATACGGTCAAATTTGAACGTCAATTGGTAAACGCAGTTCCTTGCCTGCCACACATTCTTGCCGATAAAGGTTACCGTACTATTGTTTCACACCCTAATGTACCGGTATTCTGGAATCGTGTTAATGCCTATCGAAATATAGGTTTTCAAACGTATTGGTCAATACAGGATTTCGTCCTTGATGACATGAACGAGGAGTTTTTGTCTGATGCCTCACTCTATCGTCAGGTTTTGGGAAAAATATCTGGCTCACTGGATAATAAACAACCCATTTTGGATTACATTGTGACTTATTTTGGACACTGGTGGTATCCTTTAAATGCCAGTCGCCCGAACAAGATAACTTCTCCTTCCAAGGTGGAAGAAGTGCCTCACTATGCCAATACCATCTACTATAAGTCACGGGAACTTATGGCTTTTTTAGATCAACTAAGACAACGTGATCCTGACGGCATTATCGTCGCTTTTGGCGATCATCTGCCTTTTTTAGGTGAAAATTTTGCCGGTTATGTGGAGTCAGGTGTGCTGCCATCCAATCGTAGTGATTTTACAGCCGCTATGTTTAAGTTTTATGTGAGTACACCGATGATCATCATCGACGGCAAAAACGGGCCGGTTAAAATTGGGAGTTTGCCGCTTTATCAAGTGCCCAAACTTTTGCTTAACATGATAAATTATACTGAACCCAGTATCATGGATTATGTTACGCCTTTGCCTGGTCAGCTTGTCCGGCCTTCGCCCGGTGGGTTGCATTTTAATTTATTGACGGCAGGGGAAGTTGATGTATGTAAAGAACCGCCTTATTCAGAAGCTTGCGAGAAATCAACAGAATGGTTAAACAATGTTTCAATTATTAGCAATGATTTATTTATTGGTCGTCAATATACCCGACCAAAACACATGTCTATCAAACCTCCAGAACCATTATTAGAAGATCTTGTGGCATCTCCGCTGCATGCAAATGATGTGGTCGTTGATCACTAATTCGCAAAGTCACAGTACCGCAATCTGTTAGGGTGAATGGTTAAGATGGATTAACTTTATAGATGACTATTTTTTGGAGTATTGAATGAATAAATATTGGGTCGGTACAGTTTTTAGCTTACTTCTGGTTTTTGCAAATAATGGCGTAGCAGATCAATTCACGCTTCCGGTACAACTGGATTACAGTCTTATAAAAAAAGCATTAATGACCCAGCTTTATAAAGGAGCCGGTAACACGTCGGAGCTTTGGAAAGATAAGCAGGGTTGTAGTTATTTAAAGCTTTCAAATCCAGAACTTAGTGGCCAAAAAGGTCAAATTAAATTGATAAATAATGTGCAGGCACGTTTCGGAACCGGTATAGGCGGCCAATGTGTCACACTTATTGAATGGGCAGGTGTGTTGGAAACCTTACAGCAACCAACCATTAACGCTGCCCAGTCTGTTTTGAGTTTGCCCATTACCCAAGTAACAGCGACTGATCCGGATGGTCGCGCAATTACTAACAACAAAATTCAGGATTTGATCAAACGCTTTGCAGAACCCAAATTATCTGCCGTTAAAATTGATTTAAACGAATCTCGAGCAGATATAGAAAAAACAGTAACTGAATTTTTACCCAAAGAAAATGCCGCAGAAGTTAAAGCAATACTCAATACCTTAAAGTTCACCAGTGCAGAAGCCGGTGATAAGGGTGTTGCCATTAAACTGGGCTTTGCTGCGCCGACAAAAGTCGCTAATAAAAAATCGGCCGCTCCGTTGACCGAGGCGGAACAAAAACAATGGCAAGCTAGTTGGCAGGAATGGGATGCATTTTTAAGTAAGGCTATTAAACAGGCGTCTGAAGATGCCAAATCGGCAGAGCTGAGTGATGCTTTGATGGAAACGCTTTTGGAAGCACGTAGTGCGTTTCAAGCAGGTTTAAAAGAACAGGATGCTAATGGTGAAGATCCGGTACGGGTGTTTTTTACCAATACTTGGGAACGCTTGTCGCCTCAATTAAAAACGTTAGCCAAGCAATTACCGGAAATTCAAGGTTTACGTTATATGACTTTTATTGCGGCTACTGATGTGCTTTATGAGCTTGAAAATCTGGGTGCGCCATTTGGATTGGAAATTTCATCTGATGGCTTGCGCAAATTGGCGCGTATCCTGATTGCCGGCAAACAGCAACAGGCG
>CAJAHC010000628.1 GCA_903939355.1 uncultured Methylococcaceae bacterium
GTTGTGGAACGAGTTGATGACCAGGGTATTCTCGCTTGGGGACTTGATAAGAACGCTGGTATTGCTCATATTTATATGGGAGCAGACATTCAGAATAAAGAAACTGGAGTTTGGAAAATCAAGCACAAATTGATCAAACTTAAACAGCGAGGTTCTGCCGAATGAGTTTAGACAATTCACAAAAACATCAATTAAATAAACTGATTGATTATCGTGACGAAATTGAGAGTGCCTTATTTCATATTGAGCGTATTCTTAAAAGTCATTTTCCATCAGAACATGGTATGGCATATCAACACTGGATTCCTCAAATCAAGACAGCACTAAACGTGACAGATAAATGGCTACCAAGAGGAGAATATACTCTTCAAAATACTATTGACCATATTTCTGATAATGATAACGGTTCTGGTGTAAATAAGTATATCTAGTAATATCAATTTTGGAGAATAAATATGAGTGAAATTTATGCTATCGTTGATCTTGATGGATATGTCAGAGAAATGCGTGATGCTGCTGCTAAAACTTTAGCAGAAGATCATGAAGAAAATCTAGACGAATTTATTAGTGTCAACCAAATGATAAATTTGGTAAAAAGTGAGTGCATAGGTTTCGATGATAATGAGCGACCTATGCTCAACGAAGATGCTAATGAAATGATTTACGAAAAAACAGTAGCATGGATTCATAATGCTGGTTTAGCCAAACTCGCCGCTCAAGGATTAATTGAATGTGCATGGGACAGTAAACTTAATGAGATGGTCTTTTGGTCAAATGAAACTATTGGAAATTCTAAAACTCCACCAAAAAGGAAATCCAATGACAAACCTATCAAGCGAAGAAATAAGAAGAAAGATTCGTGATATAGAAGATAAGATTCATGATTGTAAGGCATATATCTCATCTGATTTTTGTGTGAGTTGTAATGAGATGTATAATAATATCAAAAAGTATGAAGCAGAAATTGCTGAACTTAAACTAAAGGATTGACAAGCCACTGGCCGATGGTATAATGACGGCAGAAACAATGCGGGGCGGAAGGTAAGCCGGTTGCATCCGACACTCTTATAAGGTGTTCATAGGTTGGTTCGACTCCAACTCGCCCTATTTTTAACTTGCTTTTGATGACAGTGGAACTAATATATTATGGACACTAATCATATCAAAAATAAGGAAAGTTTATGACACATCGCTCATTATGTTGTATGCCGCTAGTAACTCTTTTAGTCGGTCTATTAGTTTTATCAGTTGGTTTTAATTTCATATTTGTTGAAAAAATAAATCAACTACATCATATCGTTAATAGTACAACTTCGCCAGTAGATGATGACGAACTGAAGAAATTGATGGAAGAAGTTAAAAGGCTATCAAAGCAAACATATACTTCAGGCACTAAGTATGATATTAAAACTAAAGAACCAATCTCCAATGATTTCTGAAATTATATACAATAGAGAATGGATACTAAAATATTCTTTGCTTAATAGGAAATGCTATTTTAGTGGACAATCTTTAAGGTTTCAACCATGTTATATTGGACGAAAAAAGATTCGTTCAGTGTTATCAAAAAGGTATCAAAATGATGATATTTGGATAAGCCAAAAGGAATATCTGAATATGATTGAAAATGGAATGGTGTAAAAAATGGTAGCCTTCCTTTATATTAGTTAAGTAACTAACCCACCTAAAAGAAAGATTATCATGAAATACAGACTTCTGTTTATCGGTCTATTATCAGTTTTATTTGCTTCGCTAACAATGAATGTTATTCATTCAGAATCTTTGGAAGTGGCAGAAGAAAGAATGAGAGTAGACGATATGGTATATGGAACAATTGTTAGTCAACTACATAATAGAATAAATGAACTGGAAAACTAAGGGGGCGAAAGGTATCGACAGGTAAATAGAGATATAGATGGCATCGACTGGTTGAATAACAGGCCAGTATAAAAGTTATTCAAAAAATGTTTAATTGGCGAAGTAAATCTCGCTCTCGCTGCCTAATTAGTTAGGTACGAGTGGGGCTATATGGGCCTTATTACCCAATCATGTTGACTCAGATAATTCTGATAAGGAAGTCTAACCCGAAAACATAGGCAATGATCGTAATCGATCTGATGAAGATAATTCTTCTAGGTTTGTCTAGTGTCCAAATTACAATAGACTAACGATGTAGATGTTTATATTGAAATTACTCTGGACGCGATTTTCAAAGATCGCCGCCTCCACCATATTTTTATCGCCTCCATTGCTATTTTTTGTGTATATAGTAATGGAGGTAATGCTATGAAAACAATAAGTTTAATGTGCCATACTTGTGGAAAAACTATTTCCAAACCCAAAAATGAAATAAATAGACAGTTAAAAAATGGGAGAACAGAATTTTATTGAAATTTAAGTTGTTCTGGAAAAAATAAAAATAATATTGTACATTTAAAAAACTTCAAAAACAATATCAAAAATATAAGATATATAAAACAGACAGATGAATATTCTAATTTTAGATGGTACATGAAAGTTATACGAAAAAGCTCTAAAAGTAAAGATCAACAATATAATGTCAATTGTCAATATCTTAAAGATTTATGGGAAAAGCAGAATGGTATATGCCCATTTACACATAAATCACTAGATTTAAGAACACATTCAAAAGATAGTCTTAAAAATCCA
>CAJAHC010000629.1 GCA_903939355.1 uncultured Methylococcaceae bacterium
CAACTCCAGAAACATGTTGGCGGCATGTTGATCGCCAGAGGATTCTCCGGCGCTAAACATTATAGATAAAGGGGGCTTTTGAAACATGACTCTATTTACCTTATGTACCAATTCATAGGCACTGTTTCTTACAAATTAACCTGAACTTACAAAAATGCAACGCTAAAACGACTCTTAGAATTAATTGCTCCTTTAAACTAAACTCATTCACAAACTATGCCGTCAAAACACCCCGAATAATACCGACAATTTCCTTAATCGTAGCATCTTCAAGAAATGGACAAATAGGCAAAGAAAAACAAGTTAAAGAAACAGATTCAGTCACTGGTAAACTTAAGCCTTCACACTCCTCCTTAAATACATTTTGTTGATGCAAAGGTACCGGGTAATAAACCGCACAACCAATTTGGTTGTCCTGTAAAGCTTTTAAAATGTCATCACGACGATCTGATAATAAGGTGTACTGATGATAAACATGCTCACCTAACCCATCTTCATAAGGTGTAACTATTGGTAAATCTACCATTAGCTCTGAATATAAGTGCGCAACATGACGACGGGCCTGATTATATTGATCAATCCGTTTCAACTTTGCTCTTAAGATTACCGCCTGCATTTCATCAAGACGACTGTTATAGCCAATCACGTCATGGTAATAACGTACATCCGAACCATGATTACGCAATTGTTTAATTTTCGCAGCTGTTTCATCAGAATTGGTAACCACCAAACCGCCGTCACCAAAAGCACCCAAATTCTTGCTGGGGAAAAAACTGTAGCCACCAGCATGACCTATTGCACCAGTTTGTTTGCCATTTATGGTGGCGCCAAAAGATTGACAGGCATCTTCAATCAGCTTTAAGTTATATCGCTCACACAGTTGAACAATTTCAGTCATGTCAACAGGTTGCCCAAACAAATGCACAGGCATGATTGCTTTTGTCTTCGGCGTAATTGCAGCTTCAATTGCTTCCGGCGAAATATTATAAGTGCGCGGATCAATATCAACAAAAACAGGAATTGCACCCACATACTTTATAGCTTCTGCTGTTGCAATAAACGTAAAAGCGGTAGTAATAACTTCATCACCCACACCTATGCCTTCGGCTATCAACGCCAAATGTAAGGCATCAGTACCTGAAGCCACGCCTATTGCATGTTTAACCCCCAGATATTCTGCCGTTTCTTTTTCAAAAGCCTGAACATTTGGGCCCAATATAAACGAACAGTTTTCTATTGTTTCAGCCAGACCACGCTCAACCTCATCTTTAATCTCAGCATATTGAGCTTTCAGGTTTACCATCGGTATCATATTGTTATTGCCTTATATTTATTTGAATTATTTATCGCCCAATAGGTGAGTAATTTGAATCGCGGTTGCCAAAGCTCTTCTGCCTGCCTCACCAGAAACCAATGGGTTTTCTCCTGTTTGTATACAGTTTATAAAATGTTTAATTTCTTCGAGCAACGCATCTCCACCTTCAAAAACAGACTCTTCGGTTTCAATTTCTGGAATCCCTGGAAACATTTCTTTATTTCCAGTTCTATATTTGGTCAAAATCCGATTTTGAAAATCAACTGATATATAAGAAGTAGGCCTGAAAAGGCGCATTTTTCGCTCCATTTTCATGCTGATACGACTGGCTGTCACATTAGCAACGCAACCACTTTTAAACAATAACCGCGCATTAGCGATGTCAGTGCCCTGAGTAAGCACCGCTGTGCCACTAGCATCAATGCGCTCAACCTCTGAATCGACTAAAGCTAAAATAATATCTATGTCATGGATCATTAAATCCAACACAACACTGACATCATTAGCTCGAGGATTGAAAGGAGATAAACGGTGTGATTCAATAAACAAGGGTTTTTCATCTTTATCCAACCCCATTACAGCCGGATTAAAACGTTCTAAATGTCCAACTTGTAAAATCAAGCTCTTTGCTTTGGCAATAGCAATTAACTCGTCCGCCTCTGCAACTGTAACCGTAATGGGTTTCTCAACAAGCACATGTGTACCGGCATTAAGAAAATCTTTTGAAACGCTGTGATGCAATGTTGTAGGAACAACAATACTGACAGCATCAACCTCACCCAGCAAAGCTTGATAATCAGTTAAAGCCCTGGCACCATGTTTGTCAGCAACTGCTTTTGCGGCATCCGCATTTATATCAACAACAGCAACTAATTCACAATCAGGCAATGAGGCATATTTTTCAGCATGAAATTTACCTAAATAACCGGTGCCGATAACAGCGCATCTAATTTTTTTCATTTGCATTCATTACATTGAGTTTAACTTAACCAGACTATCATCTGATAGAAAGTACTATCAGCTTATTATCTGCTCGGCATTTAAATAATTGTTGGTATTGTAATCTATCCACCTGTATTCATAAAATTTTGTGGGTTTGACCATAAAGATCGCTTCTTAACGAGCCCCATGGATATAAGTCAGTTAGATCAAAAATAATTGCTGAAGACAGGTTTCTCGGATACCATGCACCTACTGAACGTTTGTTAGGTTATTACTTTGAGCTCAAAAGAAAAAATATTACGTGCCGCGATCGTTTTATTCGCCCAAAAAGGCTATTCTGGCTTATCTATGAGACAACTGGCTTTGGCAGTTGATTTGAGCGTTGCCGCAATTTACCATCATTTTCCGGATAAAAATGCACTTTATCTGGATGCAGTTCGTTTTTCTTTTTCAGATAAAGAACAAGTTTTTGACCAGATCTGGAATTCCGACTTTACTGCAAAAGAAAAACTACACAGTTTTATTCGTTCGCTCATAGATGTCATGCTCAATGATCGTGATTTCCATAGATTAATGCAACGTGAGATTCTGGAAGCCGATCCAGAAAGAATGCAACTACTGGCGCAAGGGGTTTTTAACAGTCAGTTTTGTTTATTGATGCAATTGATGACAGAGCTAGCACCAGAACAAGATGCCCACCTCCTTGCAACGTCTGCAATTGGTTTAGCCAAATACTACATTGAATACCAACCCTTACTCAAAAACTTACCCGGATGGAAATCCGAACACGAAATACCTGAATTTATAGCAACGCATGTCACTACATTGTTATTAAATAGTTTTCAGGCATGACTATATGAAAAAAATAGTCCGTCTATTAGCTATCACTTTTATTGCCGATAAACTCAACTCTCGAATAACTATTTACTTGGGATTACTAACAATACTAATTTCTGGCTGCACTTTAGGACCTGATTTCATTAGACCCAAAAGTCCAGAGGTAAAAAGTTACTTACCAGGCAAATCATCAACAAAAATTACAACAACGTCTTCAGAATCAGTCAAAGCACAATCTTTAGCGATGGGAAAAGATATTGAAGGGCAATGGTGGACTTTGTTTCGCTCTCCCGCCTTAACTAAGCTCATTGAGCTGACGATAAAGCATAATCCTGACTTACAAACCGCTTTAGCTACCTTAAATCAAGCTCAAGAAAATGCAACGGCAAAGCAGGGTTCTTTATTTCCTTCACTAGACGTAATTACCAGACAAAATCAACAGAGGATTTCAGGTGCGCAATTTGGAGACCCAAATATTCCTGACCATACTTACGCACTCTCCTACGTTGGTGTTCATGTTGCTTACACGTTGGATGTTTTTGGTGCCATTCGACGACAAATTGAGGGCTTCGAAGCCATAGCAGAGTACAATCACTTTCAACTTGAGGGCATCTTTTTAACACTGGCTGCGAATGTCGTTACCACGGCAATACAAGAAGCTTCTCTAAGAGCCCAAATTAAAGCAACGCAAGAAATTATTTTCTCACAAACGCGACAGCTTGACCTCGTCACCCATCAATTCGAATTAGGGGGTTCCTCAAAGATAGATGTCTTGGCGCTACAAGCAAATCTGGAACAAACACAAGCAACTTTACCCCCTTTACAGCAACAACTGGCTCAAACTCGTCATCAATTAACGGTTTTTACGGGTGAGCTACCCGGCAATGAACTTATTGCTCAATTTAACTTAAACGATCTACATTTGCCGGAAGAACTTCCACTTAGCTTACCCTCCAAACTGGTAGAACAACGTCCTGATATCAGGGCTCAAGAAGCCTTATTACATGACGCAAGTGCTCAAATAGGGGTGGCGACCGCAAGATTATTTCCTGATTTTACTATTGATACCAATGTAGGTAGCGTAGCCACAAAAATAGGTGATTTATTTGTTCCCGGCAGTGCCGTTTGGAATCTTGCCGGTAATATGCTGGCTCCTGTTTTTCATGGCGGTGAGTACCTACACAAACGACGTGCCGCATTGGCTGCCTATGAAGAAGCCGCAGCTCGCTATCGAAGTACTGTGCTGCAAGCTTTTCAAAATGTAGCTGATACCTTGAGTGCCTTGGAATCAGATGCTGCCAAATTGAAAGCTCAAGATGCTGCCCTAAAAGCTGCTTTTAATAGCCTAGAGTTGACCAAGCTGCAATATCAAGTGGGCGCCATTAGTTATTTACCACTGCTTACTTCAGAACGTGATTACCAACAAGCTCAAATAGGCCAAGTCAAAGCACATGCCAATCGTTATGCCGATACCGCTGCACTATTACAATCGCTAGGGGGCGG
>CAJAHC010000630.1 GCA_903939355.1 uncultured Methylococcaceae bacterium
CATCCTTCTAACTTGATAGTATTTGTATTTATTATTACAAAATAGCAATAATAAAAGTGAATTGTAGTATGCTGAATATGGAAGAGTAAGCCTTCATCATTTTTAATCTTAAAAAACAACCATCATATGCCCTCTCTAAAAAACAAAATAAAAGATTTAAAACTAAACAAAGCTGATTACGAAATAATTGTGCCTTTTGCTGTTTTTCTGGTTTTAACTTTTATTATTATGCTAATGGTTCGCATAAATTTTTTTGATTCTACAAATTTAAAATCTACTGATCAACTGATATCGGTTCCTATCACTACAACCGATTCATCGAACAGCTCTATTCAAATCGGCGTCTACATCGACAATATTTATATGCTATCAATTAGTAACAAAACCTTCGAAGCCAATGGATGGATTTGGTTGACATGGCCACAAAAGTCAGAAGACTTTTTTCAAGCGCGAAAGCTTACTCCCAATAAATGGCTTAATTTTGTTAATCAAATTGACAACTGGGATTTCAAATTAGAGCAGATTTATGAGAACCCAATCAAACTTAAAAATGGTCACTATCGCCAAGGCTTGAAGTTTTCAGGACATTTTTATATTAATAATATCTCTTTTCATAAATTTCCATTCGAAACCCTAAAAATACCTCTTGTCTTTGAACTTGCTGACTTTAGTAATATCAACAACGATAATATTTATAATATGCACTTAGTCCCAGACAAGTCCTCATCAGGCATAGGTAGTTACATTGATCTCACAGGTTACAAGACAACTGCCTTTAATGTTCTTTCTAAAATGCACATTTACAGTAGTAATTATGGCTCGACAGTACCAGATGCACCAGCTATTCATACTTATCAAGCAATATTTGAAACGACCTATAAACAATCTATAAATGCAGCGCTATTAACCTATTTTTTACCTTTATTGATTGTCATGGCACTAGTCCTTTCTTCTCCCATGTTATCATCATCACTCTGGGATGTTCGCCTGAGCGTACCACCAACAGCGTTACTAAGCTTAATCTTTCTTCAGCTAGGTTATAGGGAAAATTTACCTGATCTCTCCTACATAACGTTTATCGATATCATTTACAATATTTGTTATTTGACTATCTTGTTAATGTTCGGGTTCTTTTTGTGGGGGTCTAACAAAATAAATCTAGCCCCAGATGCTGAGAAAGAATCTCTTATTGATAAAATTGATTTAATGGATAAACGTTTCCAGCGATATGTTATCTTAGGACTGATTATTTTGATTACAATGAACTGGATGTCTTTTGCTTATTTAGGCCCGTGAGTGTAACTATAACAGCTTGTTACGTAACCTAATTTATTTCACCCTATCTTATTATGTCTAAGATAATATTGTTTCAATTGCTTTAATCAAGCCAGGCAAAAAATAATTACATTCTAGACTTTGACTTTCTGCAATTACCTCAACACGCCTGATGGGCAAGAATAATTATCCAATACTTCAACATAATTGGCTCGTTCGTACTTGGCGGGATCAATCGCATGTTTTTGACTAACACTGCCTTTTAGCTGACTAATTGAATTATATTCATGCTCAACTAACCATTGCTCCAATTCAACCAATAGTTGAGTTAACTGCCCTACACCCTGCTTCAGCAGGACACTACAAAGATGCACCACATCCGCTCCAGCCAGTAACGCTTTCAATACATCCCCTGTCTCATGAAAACCACCCGTTACAGCTAAGGAAAGTGCAGTCCGACCGTACAATAAAGCAGCCCAGCGAATACGTAACAATGTTTCAGAGGATGTTGACAATTCTAACTTCGGCAGCACTTCCAATGTTCCCAAATCAATATCAGGCTGATAAAATCGATTAAATAAAGCTACACCACTGGCACCAGAGACTTCAAGCTGTTTTACAAAATGAATAGGTGAACTGAACTGAGAAGAAAGCTTCATGATGATCGGTAAACTGACCTGCCTTTTTAACATCTGCAATATATTCAAATAACGGCTTTCAACGTCACTACTACTTTCCTCGGCATTGGCAGCCACGTGATAGATATTAAGCTCCAAAGCATCCGCACCGGCTTGTTGTAATTGTCTACCATACTCTACCCAACCACTTACCGAGGTACCGTTCAAACTTGCAATGATTGGAATCGCAAGGGTTGACTTGAGTTTATGTAGTTGCTCCAGATACTGATCTTGATAAGTCTGAATATTAGCCGGCATGGGGTGGAAAGAGTCTGCTTCACCATATCCAATAGATTGTTGATAAAAAAATCTCTGAATTTGTTGCTCCTCGGCTTCGATCTTTTCCTCGAAAAGCGAATACATAACTAACGCCGACGCACCTGCATCTTCCAACCTTTTTGCCGTATCTATGTCCTTAGTCAATGGCGATGCTGACGGGACCAAAGGATTAGCTAACTTCAACCCCACATATTGAGTCGTTAAATCAACCATTGCTGACCTCCTTTAAGCTGTCGGCCTTAATTTGAACTTTCACTTCTGATATATCGGTAGTTTCATTCCATTCCAGTTCAGACAATTGTTTATAATAATGATATCGATTTTTTACATCCTGCTGAGCCTGTGCCAAAAAACGTTCGGCAGCTTCTGGGTGCGTTTGCCACAACATACTAAATCTTGTTTCAGTTTTGACGAAATCACGATAAGGAATCGACGGCTCTGCTGAATCGAGTTTCATCGGATTCTTACCTGCTTTGGCCTTACTCGGATCATATCGAAATAAGGGCCAATGGCCACTCTTAACCGCCAAATCTTGCTGCCTGTGATTATTGGACAGATCCACACCATGAGCAATACAAGGTGCGTAAGCAATGATGATAGATGGACCATCATGTGCCTCTGCTTCTAAAAAAGCATTAAGCGTTTGAGTGTCTTTACCAGCATAAGCAACATGAGCAACATACACATTACTATAATCCATAGCTAACAAAGCCAAATCTTTTTTGGCCGTCGCTTTACCACCTGCAGAAAATTTTGCCACTGCACCTAAGGGCGTTGATTTTGAAGTTTGTCCGCCGGTGTTCGAATAAACCTCGGTATCGAGAACCAGAATATTAACATTACGACCACTCGCCAACACATGATCTACCCCACCAAAACCAATATCATAAGCCCAACCGTCACCTCCGATAATCCAAACGCTTTTTTTACTTAGACTATCTGCTAATTGGAGTAAGATTTGAGCAGATTGATCTATTGAATATTGTAATTTTTGTTTAAGCAAAACTATCCGTTCGCGCTGTTCATAAATACCTGCTTCATCGGTCTGATCAGCATTTAGTAGAGCGTCAACCAATTCATCTCCTAACTGGTCACGAAGTAAGACCAGTAACTCTTTGGCGTATTCATTTTGTTTGTCCAATGCAA
>CAJAHC010000631.1 GCA_903939355.1 uncultured Methylococcaceae bacterium
AATTTATTTTGGAGAAAAAAATGTCTATACAAGATGAAATCCCTAAATCACGATTAACGTTACGCTATGAGACCGAAGTTAATGGTCAACTTGCTGACATTACTCTCCCTCTACGCTTATTAATTACGGGAGATTTCTCTCAGGGTACTTCTACAGATAGCAAGATAGATTTCGATGAGAGACGTGTGCGAAATATGGATGGTACTAATACGGATGCTGTAATGAAAGATATGGGAATGAGTTTAAATTTCCAAGTTGAAAATCATATTGATGCGCAGCGTGGTGGTGATGATATGGCAATATCCTTGCCTATTGATTCAATTAAATCTTTTACGCCAGACCACGTGGTTGACTATATTCCTAAGTTGAAAGGCTTGGTTACTTTAAAGACATTAATTACAGAGATGCTTAATAATGTCGATAACCGTAGAGACCTCCATAAGTTAATGGATGAGTTATTAAGTAAGCCAGAAAACTTAGGTAATGTATTGGCCGATTTAAAGGGCTTTGAAAGCTTTAAAATTCCCAGTGCTTCTGAATCTTCTGTAACACCAGAATCTCCCGCTAACTAATCTGATTTAGGAATACTAAAATGGCTAAAGACCCTACAAATACAACGCCTGAAGAAGGTGCAGCAACTAAAGCTACTGCTACAGCAACAGCTACAGAAGTTGCAGCAACTAATAATTCTACTGAAACTTGGGATGTAAAACGTTTCTTGTCAAGCATGAGACTTGATGCTGATGGACCAGCTCCAGTTCCAATGGTTTCAAATGACTTACAAACAATCGATGATACGATTAGCGATTCAGATCGTTTTGTTTCTGGAATGGCTGCAGTATTAATGAATATCGATCCATCAGCAGGCAAATTTGATAAAGGTGCAGTACAAAGTTTGATTGCTCGTATTGATGAGTTAATTACGTTGCAATTAAACGCAGTTATTCATAATGACCAATTTAAGGCTATGGAATGCCAATGGTTGGCATTATATGATTTGATCCAAAATACTAATTTTAAAGCAGACGTAGTCTTAGACATTCTCGATGTCAGCAAAGATGAGTTATATATGGATTTTGATAGTAACTCTGTTGATATCACAGGCAGTGCATTATTTAAAAAAGTATATATTGCTGAGTATGATCAATACGGTGGACAACCCTATGGCAGTATTATTGGACTTTACGAATTTTATCATACCCCACATGATGAATTTTGGCTGAAGATCATGGGTAAAATTGCCGCCGCTAGTCATGCGCCATTTATTGGAGCAGTTTCGCCTAAATTTTTCGGTTGTGACACTATGGAAGAGTTGGCGGCCTTTAAAGACGTTGAAGGTCTTATCAACCAACCACGTTATGGCTCATGGAACGCCTTGAGAGATTCGGAAGTAGCTGCTTATATAGGATTAACTCTGCCACGTTATATTCTACGCTTACCGTATGATCCAGAAACTAATCCGGCCGGAAAACTTAACTTTAAAGAAGAGGTGCGTGGCAACAATAGCTCAGATTACTTGTGGGGTAGTGCCACTATGTTGTTTGCAAAGAACATGATTCGATCATTTATTGGCTCTGGATGGTGCCAGTATTTAAGAGGTCCAAAAGGAGGCGGTTTGTTGGAAGGATTACCCGTGCATATGTTCAATATTCGCGGCGAAGAAGAAATGAAAATTCCCGTAGAAATTACAATTCCAGACTACCGAGAATTAGAATTTGCCAACGCCGGGTTTATGCCACTAATCTATCGCAAAAATACGGCGGATGCCTGTTTCTTTAGTTGTCAATCAATTAAGAAATCTAAGAAATATAAAGATCCTATGGATTCTGAGAACTCTCAATTAGTAACAAATATTTCTTACAGTTTTTCAATTACTCGTATCGCTCATTATATTAAATGTATCATGCGAGATAATATCG
>CAJAHC010000632.1 GCA_903939355.1 uncultured Methylococcaceae bacterium
AGCTTATAGACTAGACTCACTTCCTTTCACGAAACTTTCAAAAGGATATTTAAGTTCATGAATCTTTTATTAATAGAAGATGATGCCGTTTTAGCCGATGGTTTAATTCATACATTAACTAATAGTGGCTATACAGTTAGCTGTGCAATGACGGGGAGTTATGCTGAATCTCTATTAAAAACACAAAGTTTTGATTTGGTAATACTTGATCTGGGCTTGCCAGATATCGATGGCCTTGAATTATTACGCCGACTCAGAAGATTAAAAATCCCCTTACCTATCTTAATATTAACCGCACGAGATGGTTTAAATGATCGAATTGTTGGTATTGAACAAGGCGCTGATGACTACATGACTAAACCATTCGAGCTAAGAGAGCTTGAAGTCAGAATAAATGCGCTTATTAGGCGTTGTTATGGTGGATTTAAGAATGAACTGGTTATTGGAAGATTAGTGTTAGATACAACTAATCATCAGGTTTTGGTAGAGGGAGAGCCACTTTTATTGTCAGCACGAGAGTATGGCGTCTTAGAGATACTATTGTTGAAAGCTGGCAAAGTTGTTACTAAAGATTATATAGCTCAAAGACTAGTAACCGATGGTGATTCATTAACTGATAATGCCATTGAAATTTATGTGCACCGATTACGCAAACAATTAGAACCTTATGGCGCATTGATTCGTACTATTAGGGGATTGGGCTATTTATTGGAAAAAACTGCTAATGAATAAAAATAGAAGTCTTAAAGCAGAAATGCTTTTTCGGTTAATTATCCCTCTCATTTTGTTTGTTATTTTCGATGGAATTTTATCTTATTTTGTAACGCTTCATTATGTTGATGAGGCTTATGATCGTTGGTTACTTGATTCAGCTGAGTCCTTAATACAAGAAATAAAAGTACGCGAAGGTAAGGTATCAATCGATTTACCAGATGCTGCTTTGGAAATATTCAAATGGGACGAAGGTGATAAAACTTATTTTAAAATCACTTCGTCAACAAATGAGATGCTGGCAGGAGAACAATCTGTCCCTGAGCCCAAAAATTTAAAAAAAGACTGGTCCAAGCCCCTATTTTTCAATGATAGGATGTATGGCGAACCCGTAAGAATTGTCTCTATGTTAATTACAATAGATGCCACATCGACTGATGCTTATATTCATGTAGCAGAAACGTTGAATAAACGAAGAGCAATGATGATTGATATATTATTAGCTGACTTGATTCCGCAAATTATATTAATCTTATTAACCAGTATTTATCTGTTAACTGGCTTAACAAAAGGTTTGAAACCGTTACATTTATTAGCTAATAAAATTGCCCAGAGATCATCTCGTGATTTGAGTCCGATACCTGAACAACTCGTTTTTCTTGAAGTGCGAACACTGACAAATACGATTAATGACTTATTAGAAGCACATACACAAGCCATTGCTAATCAACAACGTTTTATTGCTAATGCCGCTCATCAGCTGCGGACGCCTCTGGCAGGTTTAAAATTACAAGCTGAACGTGCGCTACGTGAAAAAGATATAGCCGCAATGAAGCCGGCACTGCAACAAATACAAAATAGTGCTGATCGTATGTCTCATTTAACGACCCAGTTACTAGTTTTAGCTAAATCAGAGCTTATTAATAGCACTTATGACTTAGTACCCGTTAATTTACATCAACTCGCTAAAGCCATTTGTATGGAATGGGTGCCCAAAGCTTTAAGTAAAGGTATTAAGTTAGCTTTTGAAAGTGTAGAAGACGATCTTTATGTACAAGGTGATGAGGTTTTGTTGAGGGAGTTGTTGATAAACTTATTAGATAATGCGATTAATTATAGCGGTAAAGATGGCAATATTATTGTTAAGCTGAACTCTAATCCGACACCTTGTTTAACGGTAGAAGACGATGGTGGGGGTATCCCAGAAAAGGAGACCCATAAAATTTTTGAGCGGTTTTATCGCATACCCGGTAGTGCTGGAAATGGCTGTGGTTTGGGGCTGGCAATAGTAAAAGAAATTGCTGATTTACATAATGCTCGAATCTATTTAGGAAAATCCGAGTTTAGAAGTGGTACTCGGATTGATTTGATATTTTAAGAGACTCATTTTTATAGTTACTGATAACGGTTAATGAATCAATAGGCTCAGTTTCGAATGATTGCAAATTGAGCCTACTGCCTGTCGCCTCGCCGATTGCAAT
>CAJAHC010000633.1 GCA_903939355.1 uncultured Methylococcaceae bacterium
CTTTCTAGACGACTAAGAAAGTCATCTCTGAATAACTCTCGATAATAGATGATGCCCATACGACCAGGCGTAGCAGAATCAATACCCATGATGATAATCTGCTCATTGGGGCTTAATTTGGCCGCATAGCCTGCCATGTGTTTTTTGAGTTGCTGGGCGTAGCTTTGCCCTAGATCAATCGCGTGATTTAGAGGTGTTTCGGGTGAAGGAGTATCGCTACCCTCAATTTCTTCCAGATTAAATTCATCTGTTTCAAGAAATGACCAAGCATCTGCTAATGGTTCAGGAATAGTTTTACCTGAGACGGCCCATGTCACATAAGCTTGGTCACCATTTCTAAAGCCTTGCCTTGTAATTAGCCAGCGTAAAGCATTGTGAGCTTTTTGTGAAACATCAAAACCAATAGCACTCGCCTGTTTATCATCAAGAAATTTCCCACGATAGGTATAGCCACTGGTGTCATTAGAAGAGATTAACTTGGCTTTATCACCAGAATGTCGAACTTTAGCAGGATGGTTAGTAGAAAGGCTTTGTTGCTGACCCGTAATGTAGCATAAACCTGTCTCGCTACCATCCAGAGTATCGTAAGCAATCCAACTTGCTTGAATAGAGGCATCTTTCCAAGTATTTACATTAGGATCGACTCCCATTTCTACCGTCCAACAAACCAATGCCGATCCTTGATCAAGCAAACCCTTTTCTTTAGGTAATACTTTAAATAGTGCTGGAGTCTCGATATCACTAAGCCATTGGGTTAAAAGCACGTTATCAGTATCCACAAAGACAATATGACTAGTAATCAAATCATTTATTACTGTACCTTTTTTAATATAGTTATAAACAGCAGCCACTTTACGGTGTGAATATTCGGATGCACACCATGCCTGTAATTGCTTTTTATAGCCTTCAAAATACGCTTTTTTCTTACCACCAAAACTCGCATAATCTTCTGCAACATATTGCAATTTATCAGCAAGCGGATGTGGAGCTTCACCACTACTTCGGCTCGCAGACTTTTCTGTAGCCGGTAAAATAATCTGTGTCTTTTCCAGTACTGATGCCTTTTTAAAATTTCCTTCGCCATCAATAACTATATTGATATGGGTATTTTGCAGTGTATGACTGGTGGGCATTAACGGTTGCTGTCCTGCTTCAATCGGCAAATCCAGTGCCATAGCCATTTCATAAGTCTGATAAAGCTTTTCCATCCAGCTCATAACAGCGCCTCTTCATCCGCTACGCCCAGTAAGTTGGCACCGACACCGAATTCTTTGATGCTCATAGGACGTACAAAACGACTGATCAAACACTCTTCAGGGCGAGGAAATTCCAAAAGCCCATTCTTCAACGTTGCTTGCCAAAAGTTACTATGCAGTTCGTCGATACCTGTTTCATCCGGATAGGCAAAGCTGTGAAACATTAAGCCAAAAGGTATATCGGGAGTTTCATCATAAACACCTTCACCTTCACCAAATACGCAAGGTTCTATATAAGCCTGACAATCGCGAGTCCCTAAAAAAATATCCTGTTTGCCGCCTTTTTCCAAAGTGCGCTTTAGTATATTGAAGTGTTTACCATCTATGCGATCAGCTGCCAATTCAGGACGATGTTCGTTCCATTCAAAATGCGCTTCAACCTGATATTCGACATCCCGTAAAAAAGTATAAATGGCTAAGCTATTGCCACCACCCCAAACCAAGGGTTTAGTGCCTTTGGTTTGCGTACGCAGTGGTTTCATGACTCTTACTTTATCAACATGCCAAATCAGCGTTGGCTTCCAATAGATGGATTTAAGTACCCCTTTGATCGCTTCATAAGTCGGCAGATGATAGGAACATTTCTCACCGCCCACTTTGGTAATGGGATCAGTAAATAAGGCATATCGGCCCCATAATCGAAAACTAATACTGTTTTTCACAAGTACCCTTCTTTGGATTTATAAAAAATAATTGGGGTGGACAGTTATTGTCTAACTGCCATTAAATTAAATATTCTGTCTGTTTGGAGTAAAAAAGCTTCAGCTGTTTTATAAAGCAATAGCTAAATCTATTGCACTCCAAGTTTTATACTGCTTTCACTTATTTTAGAGACTGTGTGCGCTTGCTTACGCATCCTACATAATAATTACTTCAGTCTTACCAACTAGCTCGGTAGATAAGCCGAATTCTTGGCTGTAGTAGCGCTCATCTAGGTAATA
>CAJAHC010000634.1 GCA_903939355.1 uncultured Methylococcaceae bacterium
GATAACTAGGTCATCAGCCGCAGAACTAAAACTTGCCTTTAAGATCGCTTAAAAATCATTAAGGTAATATCATCATTAAATACTTCGCGCCCTGAAAATTGTTTTAACTCTGTTAATAGTGCTTGAATAATTTCATCCGGCGAATGCTGAGCATAGCGAATAAATATATCGCTAACGCGGTCTAACCCAAAAAAATCACCCTCGGGATTTTCTGCTTCGGTTATTCCATCGGTATAAAGCAACAGTATATCGCCCTTGGCAAGAATGAGCGTTTTTTCTTCAAACACAATATCTTTACGGACACCAATTATCATGCCCTCGGCATCCAATTGTCGGCATTTTTTTTGCGAGGAACTCAACAGTAAAGGAGGTGGATGACCTGCATTGGCGAATTTTAATTGCTGATTGATATTGTCATATTGCAAGTAAAACAAGGTAATAAAATAGTCGGCATTATCCAAATCCTCAAATAAAAAACGATTAAGCTCTCCTAAGGTTTCTGAAGGTGAACTTACCCGATTGACTTGTGAACGTAGCGCGCTTCTGGCTTCCACCATAAACAGCGCTGGACCTACAGAATGACCTGACACGTCTGCAATAACCATATCTAGATGGTCTTCATTTCGAAAAAAGTAATCAAAGTAATCACCACCAATCTGGTCTGCAGGCAAACAAAAGCCCGTTACTTCGAAATGCTTTGACTTGATGGGTAGTGTGGGTGATAACGATGTTTGAATACGTTGGGCGATCTTGAATTCATTATGTGTAATTGCCAGATTAATTTCTGCTTGGAGGATTTTTTGTTCCCTCGCTTTTCGAACCGAAATATCGTGTATAAAACCACTGAATAGATACGATCCGCTCAACTTTAAGGGTGAAATGCTGAGTTCAATAGGAAATTCAGTTCCATCTCTTCGTAACGCAAGACACTCAACCAGTCTATTTATGTAAGGGCTCAAGCCAGTGCTTAAAAAATACTGTAAGCCCTGACGGTAAGCATTACGAAACCGAAACGGTATAATTAAATTTTCAAGAGATTGATTTATCACTTCAGCATGTGACCTACCAAATATTTTTTCTGCCTGATGATTCCAGTCAGTAATAAGTCCATTTGAATCCATAATCACAATGGCACTCACAGAGCTTTCAATAATCAACCGTGTCCGCTTTTCACTTTCTATTAAAGCATCCTGAAAACACTTTCTTTCAGTAATATCATGATCGACACCGCGCCATTTAAGCAACTTTCCTTCTATGTTGATAATAGGCAAGCCCGTTGATTCAGTAAACACCGGGCGTCCGTTTTTATGCTGATAGTGATTGGTTAACGCATAAAAAGGCTGCTGACTTGCCGAATAGGATTTCTGCTCGGTTTGATCTTGAGGTGTTAAAAACTCAGTGTAATGTTTGCCAATAACTTCGTTTTGACTATAACCAAGGATTTGCTTAACGGCATTACTGCTATAAATATAATAACCGCTTGGGTCTTGTTCCCATAACCATTCCCCTGTCATTTCAGCCATTTGCCGAAAACGCTCCTCGCTTTCTTTTAAGGCTGATTCAACAGCATAACACTGAAGACTATTTTCCTTAATTTGCTCGGCCATCATTACAGAAGTCTTATCACGGCTTATTGACGATATAAACTCAAAACCTGTTTTACATAATTTTGGGTTTCAGGGTAAGGCGGAATGGAATTATTATGATGGATGACTGCATTCTCTCCAGCATTATAAGCAGCGAGAGCAAGCGCCAAATTAGGCTGGAACAGCTTGATTAAATGCTTTAGATAACGGGTGCCACCATCAACATTTTGATCAGGATCATTACGATCAATTACACCAAAACGTCTGGCGGTATCAGGCATTAACTGCATTAAACCCATGGCACCCTTGGGGGATTGCGCAGATGAATTGTAAGCCGATTCTGTTTGTATGACCGCATGAACCAATTTAGCATCAACCTGATGCCTATAAGCAGTTTGTTCAATAAGGTCGTCAAACCGACGTTTATTTGTTCCGGTAAAATTGTTAAACTTTACAGACTCTATGTTTAGCGTATTTTTTAATACCGAATAGTGAATAGGTCTACTCTTAATGATACGTTTATACAGGCTATTTCTTGGCTCATCGGTATAGAAAATACGACCGCGATTATCAGTATACTTATAAACATCTGCCAACACGCCATTTGAGAGACATAAGGCCAGCAACATAACTGTAATTCTCATCGTTTCTACCTATATCCCTAAAACACCCTCTTTAATCACGACTCTATTGGCTGCTTTAACCGCTTTATGCCTAGCGTCTTCGATATTCTTACCCGTCGCTAAAACAACCCCCATACGTCTGCTTACAAATGCTTCTGGTTTTCCAAATAATCTGACTTCCGTATCAGGTATTGCAAGTGCTTCAGCCAAGCCATAATATTCAACACCCCTAGCTTTAACACTACTTAAAATAACGGCACTTGCACCTTCATTATGCAAGGTAGGGTTGACAGGCAAGCCTAAAATAGCCCGTGCGTGCAAGTCAAATTCATTCTGCTTTTGAGTCACCATCGTTACCATGCCTGTGTCATGGGGCCTGGGGCTGATTTCGCTAAACCAAACATCATCACCCTTAACAAATAACTCAACACCAAACAGACCAAGTCCACCGATTTCATTGGTTACCTTAAAAGCTATATCTTGCGATCTCTTTAAAGAAGTTGCGCCCATTTGTTGGGGTTGCCAACTTTCCCGATAATCGCCATGTTCTTGTAGGTGTCCAATAGGTGCGCAAAAACAGGTTTGCACAACAGCATTTTCATCTAAAGCTCTAACAGTCAGCAAGGTAATTTCAAAATCAAAATCTATCATGCCTTCAACAATCACTTTACCGGTATCGACTCTGCCGCTGGACTTGGCATAATCCCAGGCAGTTTCAAGTTGCTCGGCACTTTTAACTAAGGACTGGCCTTTACCTGATGAAGACATGGTTGGCTTAATAAAGCACGGATAGCCAATACCATTTTCGACAGCGGCTTGTAATTCCTCAAAATTTTGTGCAAAAGCATACTTTGAAGTCGGTATTTTTAGTTGCTCGGCAACAAGGGTTCTAATACCTTCCCTATTCATGGTTAACTGGATGGCTCTGGCATTGGGTACAACGGTTGATTGTCCCTGTAGTTCTATATCAATCAGCGCCTGAGTCGCAATTGCTTCAATTTCAGGGATAATGAAATGTGGCTGTTCCAATGCTATCAACTGTTTTACTGCCTCAATATCGGTCATATCGATGACATAACTCCGATGGGCAACTTGATGGGCAGGCGCATTTTGATAGCGATCAACTGCAATGACTTCAACGCCGTAACGCTGCAATGAAATGGCTAACTCTTTTCCTAGTTCACCACTACCCAACAGCAGAGCACGAGTTGCACTATTAGTTAATGGAGTACCTATTATCATTGAGCATTCGCCAAATAATTGTCTATATCTTCTTTCGAAAATCCTATTTTTTTAGCTACTCGATCGGCATGACTGACACGAGAAATACCGTCAATTAATTTATAGGATGGCGCATTATCTGCAAATTCAACCTGTCTTGGTAGCCCAATGTGTTGCTTGACAAACTCATCTACCAACTGATGGTTATGGGTAATTAAAATAGTGCTATTTCCTTTACGATAAAAACCATTTAAAACATTCGATGATGATTCCATTTTTTCTTCAAAGGTCGTACCCTCTGATAGTTCGTCCAAAACAACCAAGCTTTTAGGCGTTGTTGCCAAGAATATATCTTTAGTTCTTTTCAATTCAGTACCAAAGCGTCCTTCCCCATCATTTAAATGACTTACTTCTGATACTTGATAAAAAACCCTGTCTGCGACCGTCAGTTTCGCTTCTTTTGCCGGCACATAACAGCCAATTTGTGCCATCAATTGTATTTGGGTAATGGTTTTACAAAAAGCGGTTTTACCACCACTATTAGGACCCGTAATCAATACCAACTTATCATCTTCCAAAACAAAATCATTACCAACGTAAGTAGGATTTTCTTTGGCTAAAATTGGGTTTTTGGCATCAGTCAGATTGATCCTGTGATGTTCACCTTCAACTAACTCAGGCAATACGACTGGACTACCAAATACCTCAGCAAACTTGATAAAAGACAGTATCTCATCCAATTGCCCAACTGCTTCCAATGTTTCAGCAACATCAACCGAATGTCTATAAATATTTCTAAGCGGAATTATGCAACTATCACGGTCAAAACTACCAATTACCGGATAATAAAGTAGTAACAAAGGCACTACAAAAATAGTTGCTGTCGGTATGGCTTCAATTGATACGCTAAACATATCTGTTGGAAAAAATCGCGCCAGGCCCCAGAAGAAACCAACAAACAGCGTAATCAATAAAGGCTTAAATAAGCGTGGTCTAAAAATGATAGCAGGAGAAAAGGAATCACTTCTTTCTTGTTTTGATTGAATACCACTTTCGGAGATATAAGCAGGGCCTTCCATCAATGAATAGGCTCTTGAGTTTTCGAACGATTTTATTTTATCGACCAGTGTTTTTAGATAAGTACTCTGTGGTGCGCTAACATCATGAATCTGGGTAACCAGTTCAAGCATAAAACGAACACCTCTTATGTATTGAAGATAACCATAACCTTCTATTTCATGCTCTTCTTTTGCCGTACCAAAAGTACCCAGAAACTGTCCAAATAAGAGTGAATAAAAATTTTTTTCACGGCGGGCTGGCCGTTCACGTTCACCCAGCCGGCCTCGATCCAGGCGTCGGCCTCGCGGCGCGACGCGAGGCCGCGCTCGGTCATCAGCTTGGAGACGCGGACGGCGCCTGCGGCGTCGGCGGGTTCAGGGGTGCGGGTGTCTGCCATGGTCGTGGCCCGGATTGGACCACGACCCGCGCCCCGGGGTCAGGGCGCCGGTGCCGGCGGGTTGGCCTTGGGTGTCGTCATGGCCGAAGGCGCGAGGTGATTGGTGCCATCCCGGACC
>CAJAHC010000635.1 GCA_903939355.1 uncultured Methylococcaceae bacterium
AAGTTTTGAGATTTTGTTTTAACTAATTTAATAGTAAAAAAAAGAATGGCTGTGGCTAGAAAAGCGATGCCAGCAAACGAAACAACTTCATTACTTATATAAAGCAATGCTTCCTTTAGGCTGTCGCCACCTAAGTTTTTGATTATATTGAGATTAATAGTATCGCTAAAGTAAGATAAAATTTTAAATTTAAGAACTAGCCAAAGCCCCATGACTAAAATAATTGAAGCCGCAAAATTAATAGAGACAATGACGCTTCTTTTATTAAATTGATTAGCAATAAAAAACCAAAAGCCGGCTAAAAGACTGCATAGTGAAAAATCAAAAAATAATGATAACCCAATAAAAACAATGCGTTCTGATGTTTCCTTGTAAGAATAGGGCTGCAAAAAACCGCCTTTAAAAATATCATATTTATAATGCAGAAGCCCTAGTTCAAAAATATTGACAACGATAACCGTTATTAAAACAGCTACTAATTTATGGTGTTGCCATAGGTTTACTTTTAAAAAAGTCATTTATCTAGATTTGATGATGGCCTTCGGTTTACTTTAACACTGCTAGTGTTTTAGTATTTAGACCCATGAAAGTCCATTTTTATTGGGACGCCAATGGGTAGAAATGAAGGGGGAGTTAAGAAGCTTAATTAAAGGGCACAATAAAGGCATGGACAGTAGCCTTTTAATCAAGATTAATTTTATTGGATTATAGTGTTCAGCGTACATAACACGAATGTTCATGTACCAGCACAAATATAGTTAATTGCTTGGAGTTTGTCAGATAAACCTGAAGTTTTATATAAAACTTCAGGTTATATAGAAAGGTTTTTTAGAAATAAAACGAATACGGAATAAGAGCTATTGGTAGAGAATTTTATTTGTCAGCTACTTTAACCAGCCAGCCATAGGCGTCATCACAGCCTGTTATTGCTTGAGCACTAACATTAATTCTGGCAAAGCTTCCGTTCAGAGCTACAGGGAGTTTGGCTTTTATTTTGTGAAAAGTACTGGTACTTTCTACAGTAAAATTCAGTGGTTCTTTTTTAGCACTTAATTTTATGGTGGTAGGGTCAGCCCAAGCTGATATTTTTATAATAAATTCTGACTCAGGGGCGACTTCAATATTACTGGGTGCTTTATATTCTGGAAGATTAAAGTCGGTGAATTTAGGTTTCTTGCAGGCTTTCTCTAACTCCTCTGGGCTGTAGGCAGTTGCCGAGACACTAAAAATAACTGCTGCAATAAATAGTGTGGATGTAAAAATCTTTGTTACTTTCATATTAATTCCTTAGTCAAGGTGTGATTTTATCTTTATAGATTAACCAACTGCTACAGGAGGTTACTTTAATTATATTTTTAATTAAATTCAACTATTTCGGTAACAACTTGGAGCGGTGGTATAAATATCAAGAAGCTTTTTTCATATCATTCACAAAAAATGACGATGTCTTGTACAATATCCAAAGTTTTTTATTTTGAAGAGACAGAAACATTGAACGAAAAAAACCAAGAAAGCTTAAATTATAAAAGCGCTGGCGTTGATATTGCCGCAGGCAATGAGTTAGTTGAGCGTATCAAACCTATAGCGGCCAGAACTCGTACGGCAGGTGTGATGTCAGGATTGGGTGGATTCGGTTCAATGTTTGAATTGCCATTGGATCGTTATCAGAATCCAATTCTGGTTTCAGGAACTGACGGCGTAGGCACCAAGTTAAAGCTGGCAATAGATTTGGGTATTCATGATACGGTTGGTATCGATCTGGTAGCGATGTGTGTTAATGACATCATTGTTCAGGGCGCAGAGCCTTTATTTTTTCTTGATTATTTTGCCACCGGCAAATTAGATATTGAGAGTGCAGCTTCAGTCATTGCGGGTATAGGTAAAGGTTGTGAATTGGCAGGTGCTGCATTAGTTGGTGGTGAGACTGCTGAAATGCCTGGCATGTATGCTGATGGTGAATATGATCTGGCTGGCTTTTGTGTGGGTATCGTAGAAAAAAATAAGGTATTGGATGGTAGCAAAGTTAAAGTCGGGGACAAGTTAATTGGTATCGCTTCATCTGGACCTCATTCAAATGGTTACTCGTTAATTCGAAAAATAATTACCCACAGTAATTCAGCTCTGACTGATTCATTTAATGATAAAATATTAGGCGAAGTATTACTTACGCCTACCAAAATTTATGTAAAGTCATTATTATCCTTATTGGATAAAGTGCCTGTGCATGCTCTGGCCCATATTACAGGTGGTGGATTGACCGAGAATTTACCGCGAGTACTACCAACAGGCATTAATGCCAATATTGATCTTTCTGCTTGGACATTTCCAGATATTTTCTTATGGCTACAGGCGCAAGGTAACGTCTCTCTGGCAGATATGTTGACAACTTTTAATTGTGGTATAGGCAGGATTGTTTGTGTTGCCTCAGAAGATGAAAAAGCGACTCTTGAAGCGCTTCGATCTTCTGGTGAAACGGTTTTTGTAATTGGAGAGCTGGTTGAGTCTCTGGGCAAGCCAGAAGTTAACTATACCCACCTTACCTTGTAATTCCGCTAATTTCTTTGCTAGCAGGCAGGTAGTTGTTAGCAAAGAGACAATTTGAAGTGCTCAACGGTAATGACTCTTTCTGGGAGCTGATACTGCCAGATTACGTGTTAAGTCACTTTTTTTATACTGACCCTATTAGTCCACCGATAACTTTCTTTGATGTGTTGAGGCCAAGCAATTACCATGCAAAAACTGCCTATTAGCCTTTATAGTAAAGCTCAAGTTAGAGAGCTTGATAAAATGGCTATACATAACTGTGGCATTTCTGGCATTGAATTAATGAGCAGAGCAGGGCATGAGGTTTTCCAATGTCTTAAAAATAAATGGCCTGCTGTTAAGTCGATAGCTGTATTTTGTGGTGCGGGCAATAATGCAGGTGATGGTTATATTGTCGCCAAATTAGCAATGGATGCAGGTTTGAACGTTAGTGTTTATAGTCTTGCAGGTTTGGAAAATATCAAAGGTGATGCGTTGGTGGCATACCAGAACTATGTTGAGGCACAGGGGGTTGTTATTCCCTTTCAGAGCAAAGAGTCAGTCGATGCTGACGTTATCGTTGACGCACTGTTGGGCATAGGTCTGGATAGGCCGGTGACGGGGCTTTATGCGTTAGCCATTCAGACTATCAATCAGTCACTGGCAAAGGTGATTGCCGTCGACAACCCCTCGGGTTTAAATGCAGATACCGGTACGGTTATGGGTTTTGCTGTAAAGGCTGACTGTACGGTTTCTTTCATTGGTTTGAAAAAAGGTTTATTTACCGGCAATGCAGCGAATTATTGTGGTGAAGTTAATTACGCTTCTTTGGCGGTTCCAGAGACTATTTTTCAGCTCATATCGCCATCAGCTAGTCGTGTAGTTAAAAAATCCTTGCCAATAAGAGATCGGTGCTCTCATAAAGGGGATTATGGCCATGTGTTAATCGTAGGCGGTGATTTTGGTTATTCAGGCGCCGTAAAAATGGCGGGCGAAGCGGCTTTGCGAGTTGGTGCTGGTTTGGTGAGTATCGCAACGAGAAAAGAGCATGCAGGACTGTTGAATATGAAAAGGCCAGAGTTAATGTGTCATGGTGTCGAGGTCGTTGAGAAACTGTTGGCTTTGATAGCAAAAGCCAGTGTGATAGTAATAGGGCCTGGATTAGGACAAAGTGCTTGGGCAAAAGAATTATTTGTAGCTACCATAAAGGCTCAAAAGCCATTAATTATTGATGCGGATGCTTTAAATTTATTGGCTCAAGCACCGCTAACAAACGTTAACTGGATTTTAACACCGCATCCGGGTGAAGCGGCGCGGTTGTTAAATTGCTCTACAGTTGATATTCAACAAGACCGATTTGCCTCGGTTTCTGCATTGCAGAATAAATATAAGGGTATCGTTATTCTTAAAGGTTCGGGTACATTAATCGCTTCTGAAAATGAGTGTGCAGTATCAACGACTGGAAATCCCGGGATGGCTTCAGGCGGTATGGGCGATGTATTGACGGGCATTATCGCCGGTTTTGTAGCGCAAGGCTTGACCTTAAAAGAGGCCGCACAACAAGGTGTTTATGGGCACGGACAGGCCGCTGATTTAGCCGCCAAGAAGGGTGAAAGAGGCTTGTTGGCCAGTGATTTGATGCCTTATCTTAGGCAAGTGGTAAATTGATGCAAACCTATTTAAGCAGTGCAGAAGATACAGAACAATTTGGTGCTGAATTATTTAAGACACTACCTGCAAAAAGCCTGATTTTTTTACAGGGCGATTTAGGTGTCGGTAAGACAACGCTCGTTAGAGGTTTTCTTCGCGCGGCAGGTTATGAGGGTGTTGTTAAAAGCCCAACTTATACGTTAGTTGAAGAATATAGTGTGGAAGGGCTAAAAATATATCACTTTGATTTATATAGACTTATTTATCCTGAAGAGCTCGAATGGCTGGGGATAAGAGATTATTTTGATCAGGACAGTATCTGTTTTATTGAATGGCCAGATAAGGGCTGCGGTTTTTTACCCAACCCTAATAGTGTCATTACCTTAGTTACACAAGGGATTGGTAGGTTACTGACAGTAGAAAAAAACGAATAAAAACAGGGGTGGTCTTTAAAAACAATAACATACTGGTATAATCACATTTAAATTATTGTTTTCAGGGGTATCGCTATGAGAAACTACGTAAAAATCGTATTTTTCTTTGCATTACAGTGTTTGCCAGCATCAAGTTATGCGGAGCAAATTAATGTAACTGCGTTGCAATTTAGTAGTAACCCAAAACAAAATCGACTCACATTTGCTGTAACGGCATCGCCCAAACATCGGGTTTTTATTATGGATAATCCATCGCGTCTGGTTATCGATATTACTAATGCAAAATTAAAGCACTCATTAAGTTCACCACCTGCAGAGCATCCTTTATTTATTCGAGTTCGGACAGCAGTCCAAAATCATACTGATTTAAGAATTATTGTTGATTTAAAAAAACCTGTAACGCCGAAAACATTCGCCTTAAAAACCAACAATAGCGATGGCCATAGCCTATTAATTGATTTGTTAACTAAAGAACCAATCACCCTAGCTTCTGTTAAAGCACAGAAAGTAGTTGTTGATGACAAAAAAGTAATCACTACAAAAGCCGTAAAAACGACGGCTGATAAAAATATCGTAGTTGCTATTGATGCTGGACATGGCGGCAATGATCCCGGAGCTCATGGTCTTCAGGGCACTGAAGAGAAAGTCATTACCTTTGCGATAGCGAAAAAGTTGGCGGCATTAATTAATGGTCAAGCGGGGATGAAGGCATTAATGATCCGCAAAGGTGATTATTATGTTGGTCTTAGAGAGCGGATGAAAATTGCTAGAGTCGCCAAAGCTGATTTATTTATTTCAATACATGCCGATGCGTTTCAGGATGCTGGTGTTAAAGGGGCTTCTGTTTATACTTTATCCACTAACGGAGCATCAAGTGAAGCGGCTCGTTGGCTTGCAGACAGTGAAAATGCAGCGGATATGGTGGGTGTTAGTCTGCACGATAAAGAAGATGACTTGGCATTAACACTCTTTGATTTAACGCAAAAAGATACCCGAGAAGCCAGTGTAAACGTGGCCAATCAGGTTTTGAAAAGTTTTGATAGATTTGCACAAATGCATAAAGGTTCTGTGCAAAAAGCGGGCTTTATGGTCTTAAAATCACCTGACATACCCTCCATTTTGGTAGAAACTGCTTTTATTTCCAATCCCTCAGAAGAGCAAAACTTACTCAGCAAGCGCTTTCAAGAAAAAATGGCTCAAGCCATTTTTAAGGGGGTGTGGATGTATTTTAAACAAGCGCCACCGGTGGAAAATAAAATGGCTGCCCTGGTAAAGTTGAAGGGTTAAAACTTCTACCCTAGTTAGTGTGCTGAATTTTTTGGCATTTTGCACAAGTACCATGCACTTCGATCGCTTTGCTGTGCACGATAAAATCGGCTTGATGTGCTTCGTGTGATAAAGCCGTCATTACCTCTTTAGCAGATCGCTCTTGTACTTCTTCGCAGTATTTACAGATCAGTAATAATTGCTCATGTTGGTAGGCTGGGCAATGACAGCCAACAAAAGCATTAAGACTTTCCACGCGATGAATTAAGCCTTGTTCCAGCAAAAAATCCAAAGCACGATAGATAGTGGCCGGTTTTGCAGTTTTTTGGCCAGGTTTAAGGCGATCTAAAAGTTCATACGCTTTAACTGCTTTGTGGCTATCCCAAATCAATGCCAGTACTTTATGGCGAATAGGCGTTAATTGCACGCCTCTTTCAAGACAGAGACGCTCGGCGGTTATCAGGGCTTCGCTGACACACTCATTATGGTTATGTTCGGAAGAAGTGGGGGTATGATCGCTAGAGTTTGTCATCGACA